>NZ_VWNC01000001.1:300000-593886 GCF_013387455.1 Mariprofundus sp. NF | reverse complement strand
GCATATAATCGACTCAGGCCGCACCTCAGCCTGGGAATGAAAACACCCGAAGAGGTGCATAAAAAAGCCGACTGCCATTGGCAGCCGGCTTGAATAAAAAAACGTCAACGTATTTTAGGACGAGACACACGTCCAATAGCTACGTCCCCCATTTGGGGGACAGCAAAGTTGATGTTTTCTGCTATGATCACGACATGGGAGTAGGAATGCTCAAACAACTGCAATGGATAGCACGTTATAACCAGTGGATGAATCGCAAACTATTTGCGAAGCATTGCAAACATCCTGCCGATAGTCTGCAGCGCGCCCCCCTCCTTCCCTACGGGTTTAGCCCTTTATGATAATCTCCAAAAAAGTATGCATGCTCGGATCATTTGCGGTGGGTAAAACCAGCCTGATCCGCCGTTTTATCGTCAGCATCTTCGAGGAGAAGTATCAGACCAGTGTCGGCGTTAAAGTCGATAAAAAACAGATCAGCATTGATAACCATCAACTGAACATGATGCTCTGGGATCTGGCTGGCGAGGATACCTTCAACAGCCTGCAGCAGAATTTTCTGCGCGGCAGCTCCGGTTTTATTCTCGTAGCCGATGGCACCCGCTCTTCCTCCCTTGAGAAGTCACTCGAACTCTATGAACGGATACGCTCTGACTACCCTGAGGCCGCGTTTATTCTGGTGCTGAATAAGGTGGATCTTAAAGATCACTGGCAGATAACAGATGATCAGATTGAAGCGCTAAAAGAGGATGGCTGGCGCATTTTCCTGACCAGTGCCAAAACGGGTGAACAGGTTGAGCTGATATTCGAAGCGCTGGGTCGTCTGATGCTTGGTCTGGAGGTTGCAGTGTGAAGATCGCTCTTCACTCACTATTCTCCAGTATGGATATATTGCTGTTAGAGCGCATTGGCGAAGATCGTTTTCTTGTGCTGGCACCCCCACCTGCATGGACAGGTAAGCTCAGTCAAACCGGGTTCAAGGTTGGAAGTGAGGTCTCACTGAGTGAGGATTTCCTTGTACTCGATACATTTTTTCCCGATGCCGAAGATCTCTGGATCAGTGGCAGAGAGGGAACGATCAGCTGTGACCCCTGGATTCAGTCAGACGCAGAGGGGCGTGAGTGGCCACTGGCTGCGCGGGCAATGCACTCCGATGGTAAACCGCTGCTGTTGCTGGAACATCTGGGTGAGTCATATACCCGCCAGCAACAGATACACCAGTTGGCACGCGAAAACATGCTCAGCAAAGATGAACTGGAGCTGGAGGTGCATCGCCGCACAGCACTGATTCGCAAGGGTGAGGAGGAGCTGGCCCACCGGCTGCTGGATGTATCCAACTGGCGCGATGAGGAGACTGGTGCCCATATCCGCCGTATCGGTCTCTATTCAGAACTTATAGCCAAAGCATTGGGCTGGAGTCTGCAAGATCTAGACGATATCCGCCTTGCTGCTCCCATGCATGACATCGGCAAGGTTGGCATTCCCGATTACGTGTTGTTGAAACCCGGCAGGCTGGATACTGAAGAGCGCAGGATCATGGAGCGCCACGCTTTTATCGGTGGTGAGATGCTTAAAAGTAGTGAGATTCGGATGATTGAGATGGCCCACCAGATCGCCATTGGCCATCATGAGAAGTGGAATGGTCAGGGTTACCCCAATCAGCTTGCCGGTGAAGCCATTCCCATATCTGCCCGAATCGTCGCCATTGTCGATGTCTATGATGCCCTCTCCTCCGAACGAATATACAAACCGGCCTGGCCAGAGGAAAAAGTTCTCGAGCTTCTGCAAAACGAACGCGGAGCCCATTTTGATCCCGAACTGATCGATCTCTTTTTCGAGCTGCTTCCAGAGATACGCAAAATCCGCCTCCAGTTGCCGGATGAGAAGGGTTGAAGCGTCGACCTGTCTGAACAATCAATAGCTCTGCAAAACGGTAAAATGGTTTATGCTCGTAATATGAAGAAGATGTTTAATGAGCTGATGCGCGGCGGAGATATATCAACGGCGAGAGTGATCACCCGCTTTATTCTCGGCTTCGGCCTGATCGCCGCCATCCTGTTCGGCACGGCTGGCACGTTTAACTGGCCTGAGGCCTGGACCTATATCATCGTGCAATTCACCTACTCATTGCGCATGACCCTCTGGCTGAAAAAGCATGATCCGGCCCTGCTCAAAAGCCGCATGAGAGTCCTGAATCCATCGATGCAACAACGGGACAAGCTGTTTGCACTGCTATTCACACTACTGTTTATCCCCTTCCTCTTACTCCCCGGTCTCGATGCCATACGTTTCGGCTGGTCGGATATGCCGCTGGCTATTGAGATTATCGGTTTTGCAGGCGTGAGCTGGGCACTATGGCTGATTCTGCGGGTGATGCAGGAGAACAGCTTCGCATCACCGATAGTTGAGATACAACGTGAGCGTAATCATCAGGTGATCGATTCCGGCCCCTACGCCTATGTTCGCCACCCCATGTACACCGGTTTCATCACCATGAATATCTGTCTGCCACTGGCGCTGGGTTCACTCTGGACACTGCCCTTTGGCATTCTGCTCTCTTCGATCTTCCTGATCCGCATCCGCTTTGAAGAGAAAACCCTGCAAGATGAGCTGCAGGGTTATAGCGATTACTGCCAGCGGGTGCGCTTTCGTCTTCTTCCGGGGGTGTGGTGAACTAGTGCTGTCCCCCATTTGGGGGACAGCAGAATATTTCAGGTGTGCTATGCTACAGCCATTGCAATGGACGCTTTAGGGTAGCAGGAGCTACTTTTCCCTCTGGTTAAGTTTTGAATGATTGAGTTGTTACAGAACATGGCACGTTATAACCACTGGATGAACGACAAGCTGTTTGCGAAAGTAAAAGAGCTGCCTGCCGATGCCATCGCAGAGGATCGTGATGCCTATTTCGGTTCGATCCTTGGCACCCTCAACCATATCCTGATTGCCGATCTCTTCTGGCTGCACCGCTTTGCCACCAATCCTGACTGCCGCGAAGCTCTGGCCCACCCGCTCACCGAGTTCCCTACCCCCGCCTCCCTGCGTGAAATCCTCTTTGATGATTTCTCCGAACTCACCGACAACCGCCGCGCACTCGATGGCCTGATCCTCGATTTTTCCGAAACCTGGACAGATAAGCTACTCGCAGAACCGATCCGCTACCGCAACTTCGCAGGCGAGAAACAGCAGCGCGCTTTGGGTGAGTTATTGCAGCACTTTTTCAACCACCAGACCCACCACCGCGGCCAGGCCACTACCCTCCTCTTCCAGGCCGGAATCGACCCCGGCCCCACCGATCTGCTGGTCATGATGATGGAGGAGAATTAAGTAATGCGGCCCCAGAATATCAAGCAACTCAACAACTCATGCCTGACCCCGTTTTTCTCAATCAATATTATCAGCCAGCATATAAGAGCGCTGCTAGATTAGTTAACTGTTTCAGGAACGATCAATGCCAAGCCATGCAGAGGCAGCATCAATATCTTTAAACACCGCAATCTCACCATGCTCTCTGCCCATGATCATACTAAACACATTTGCCAGCCCATAGGTGAGATTGCTTGAAACCACGATTGCCCTGCGTGCATCAGGCAGCCAAGGACTTGTATCTGAAATTTGTGAGAATGACCTGAACCCCAGCCCCTCACCAACACTCCCGCTAGTTGTATCAATCAGTTCACAGCCATTGCCATTGAAATTGTCATCTTCTGCCAATCTTCTTTGATGCTCAACGAAGTCATTGATTTCAACGCGTCCGATTAGGCGTGTAAAGACAACACCAGTTTCATCATCGATATGATACTCAATCGTCACGACTTATCTTCTCTGTTAGTGAGAGTCTCATTACACAAAACAGCTCAAATGGTTTACATCCCTTTCTCAGGCAGAAGCATTCACGCATAAATGGTCCTATAGATGGTCTCACTGATCTTACGAATAGAGAATGGCTTATGGATCAGCTCATCATGATTGATCTCATCGTCGAGTTCATGGGAGAGGTCATAACCAGAGATTAAAATGATCTTCACATCGGGATTGATCTCCCGCATCGTTTTAGCCGCCTCAGGGCCACTCATCACCGGCATCACAACATCCATAACCACCAGAGAGATCTCATCAAGATGCTGCTTATATAGCTCTAGCCCCTCCTTGCCATTGGAGCAGCTTAACACCCGATAATTCAGGTCTCGAATCACGGTCGTCATACCTTCATTAATTTCATCATTATCATCTACAAAGAGAATGGTTTCCATGTTGCCATTGAAGGTCTCCTCCCTACTTGCTTTATCCTCAGGCTGATGTAGTGACGCCTGAATCACTGGCAGGTAGAGGTGAAAGGTGCTTCCCAACCCCGGTTCACTCTCTACATCAATATAGCCATTATGAGACTTCACAGTGCCAAAAATCATTGCCAATCCCAGCCCAGTGCCTTTACCTTGCTCTTTGGTTGTAAAGTAGGGGTCAAAAATATATTGGATTGTTTCAGCATCAATGCCAATGCCATTGTCAGAGACAGCCACATGCACAAAGCCCATGCCTTTGCTTGCACCAAATCTGCTGATGAAGAGATCATCTTCGATAAGCTCATCCACTGTAACTGTTACCGATGGTGCTTCACGAACCTCCTCCACAGCATCACAGGCATTGTTAATCAGATTCATCATCACCTGGTACAGAAGATCAGCATCACCTATGATGTATGTTTTGCTGATACAGTTTTTAAACGTCAATGTGACGTTTTTGGATACCAACAGCCTGCTTGTCTCCATCGCCCCCTGAAACAGTGATGTCACTTCCAAAGAGACCATGTTCATTACACCTTTGCGCGCAAATGAGAGCAGCTTGGAGATCATTTCACCGGCACCAAAAGAGAGTGACTCAATGGTCTCAAGCCTGCGGACTGTATCATCAGGAAGTGAGGCCTTTCTTTTCGCCAGGAATGCGTTGGCCGAAATTCCTGACAGGGTATTATTAAAATCGTGAGCAATGCCACCAACCAGCGTGCCGATCGCCTCCATTTTCTGCATATGATGGAATCGCTCTTCCAACTCTCTTTTTTCACTTACATCCTGCTGAACTGCAATATAGTGAGAGATAGAGCCATCCTCACGAAATAGCGGCGAAATAGTCATCTCAGCCGGATAAAAAGAACCATCCTTTTTACGGTCAATCAACTCCCCCTTCCAAACCTCTCCCCGACTGATGGTCTGCCACAGCTCATCGTAATACTTCGGATCCTGGGCAGAACTTTTAAGCACAGATGGATCTTTACCAACAACATCATCCTCGCTGTAACCGGTGATGGTAGAAAAAGCAGGGTTCACAAACTCAATTCTGCCGCTCTGATCAGTGATAATAACAGACTCATTCATCTGCATGATTGCATTCCTATATTTCAGGAGCTGATGACTATTTACGGCCAGCTTGTCTTCTACCTCAAGGTTTTCTGTAACATTTTGAAAAAAGAGCAGCAGCAGACCAACACTGAAAAAGAATATGGCCAAGATCAGTTCATCGAGCTCCCAATCTTCATGCGCTCTGGAAAATTCATGGAATGTCTCAGTAAAATCGACTGCAGAAAGGGCCAATGCCATCAGACATGAGGCTAGAAACAGTACTAATAGTTTAATCGCCAAACTCTTCCGTAAGCTTTGCATTGTCACGCCCTCTCCTTCCTAGACAGGTTCTTTCATCACTTAAGCTTTATTATAGACAATAAATTTACGTTTGCATCTACACTCAAAAAAATCTGATGCATTTCCCAGTAAATTCATTTTCTTCTGCTATACCGGGATTTGAAAAGAGAGGGAAACTCAGCGTTATCAATTAGAAAAGGCAGCCAATCGGCTGCCTTTTTCGTAACGGGGATTAAATGACAGCTTGCGGAAACTCGGGGTCAGCTCTTGCAAAGCCACACTCCTGATCTGAACAGAGCGTGGGATCGTCTAAATAGTGCATGACCCCGGTCGCTCAGTTGCTACCCGGATTACGAAATCTGTTCAACATGGATGCATCGGGGAGTAATATCACCTCTACTGGCAAACGCCCCGGAGTAAACCTGTTATGACTGAACCATTCACCGATGATACAACCGATGACGAACACAAGCTGGTATTGCGAACCCTCACAGTAGAAGACTACGAAAGCTTCAAGGAGACGATGGATGCAGCATATCCATCACTCGGAGGCTCCTGGAGCCGGGATCAGTTTCTCTCGCAGCTGGCCGTCTTCCCTGAAGGGCAGATCTGCATTGAGGATCACGGCCGCGTCGTGGCGGCAGCGATCAGCGTGATTGTTGAGTACGATCTTTACGGCGATGACCACACCTATGATGAGATTGGCGGCAACGGCTTCCTCACTACCCACGATAGCAGTGGCGAAACGCTCTATGGCATCGATATATTCGTGCATCCCGATTACCGTGGCTTGCGCATCGGGCGCCGTCTCTACGAAGCACGCAAGGCGCTGTGCGAACGGCTGAACCTGCGCCGAATTGTCGCCGGTGGTCGCATTCCCGGCTACCGGCAATATGCCGCAACGATGACACCTGCTGCATATATCCGGCAGGTCTGTAACAAGGAGATTCATGATCCTGTGCTCAGTTTCCAGTTGAGTAACGGTTTTCATGTGCGTTCGCTGCTGCGCAACTACGCACCGGAAGATCGTGAGTCAGGGGCTACGGCGACACTGCTGGAGTGGATCAATATTCAATACAGCGATAATGCCTCCTCGCTGAAGCGACAGAAGCGGGAAGTCAGGGTGGGTGCCGTGCAGTGGCAGATGCGCCCCGCCGAAACGTTCAAGGATCTGATGACACAGGTGGAGTATTTTGTCGATACCATTGCCGGTTATCACGCAGATTTTGTACTCTTTCCGGAGTTCTTCAATTTCCCGCTTATGGGGCAACTCAATCAGGATAATCCGGCTGAAGCGATCCGGGATATGGCGGCATTCACCGAACCGGTGCGCGAAGAGCTGCAGCGCCTGGCTGTCGAGTACAACATCAATATTATCGCCGGCAGCATGCCGGAGTATGAGGACAATGTACTGCGCAACGTATGTTACCTGCTGCGCCGGGATGGCTCTTGGGATCGCCAGTACAAGCTGCATATCACACCGGATGAGCACGCCTGCTGGGGGCTGACCGGAGGCGATAAACTGGCCGCTTTCGATACCGATGTCGGACGCATCGGCATCCTGATCTGTTACGATGTGGAGTTCCCGGAGTTGCCACGCCTGCTGGCCGAGCAGGGCATGCAGATTCTCTTTGTTCCCTACTGGACCGACACCAAGAATGCCTATGAGCGCGTGCGCCGTTGCGCGCAGGCGCGTGCGATCGAAAACGAGTGTTATGTGGTGATGACCGGCAGCGTGGGCAATCTGCCCAATGTCGAGAATATGGATATCCAGTACTCCCAATCCGCCATCTTCACCCCTTCGGATTACGCCTTCCCGCACGATGCCATTGCCGCTGAGGCGACCCCGAACACTGAGATGAGTCTGGTTGCCGACCTTGATCTGAGAAAACTCAAGATGATGCGTCACAAGGGCAGCGTACGTAATTCCAAGGACCGGCGGCTGGATCTCTACAAGCTGGAGTGGATCAAGAAAACTGCTGATTAACAGTTGCAAGGCTCTCGCCTTTACTTTGTAGTTTTCCAGAGCGGTTCACCACCTGATTCGATATAGGTGAGGTAGGCGCGGAGATTGAATTCCAGCTGGTGGTACTCCGGCTCCATATTGCAGCAGAGTTTGTAGAAGGCTTTGTTATGGTCGGACTCTTTGATGTGGGCCAGTTCGTGAACCACAATCATACGCAGAAACTCGGGCGGCATATTTTTAAACATCGTTGCCACATGAATCTCACGTTTGGCTTTAAGCTTTGCCCCATGCACCTGCGTCTTGCTGGTGTGCATGCCCAGCGCATTGCGGGTGAGATGCAGTGTATTATCAAACGCTACCCGATTGATCTGCCCGGCATTGCGCAGACAGGTAGATTTAAGCTCCATCACGTATTCATAAAGCGCTTTGTCACTGCGCACCGCATGCCGCTGCGGATATCTGCTCAGCAGCCACTCCGCCAGCCGCTTCTGCTCAATCATCTGATTGATACTCTCGACCAGATCATCTGGATAACCGGCAAGGTAGTTCGGTGGTGGCTTAGGACGCATGCCCGCAGCTTAGTGGTTTATGCTGCTGGCAGGAATGGGTGGCTCATTATCCTTAGCCAAGGTTAAGCATTACAGTTTATAAATTGCAGGATGCAGTTTTATCAGAGCTTCCCTAGTTTGCGCTTATGCCGTTGAATTATCATATGCCCCTCTTCCGCCCACCGAGTGAGGGAGATAATCTGATTATTCAGGTGACCCTGGGTTGCAGTTTTAACCGCTGCAGTTTCTGCTCGATGTATCGCAGCAAAGAGTACAGCCAACGGCCCCTTGCGGATCTGGTTGCCGATATTCAAAAAGCCGCCCGCAGCGCACCTGATTCGCGGCGAGTATTTCTCGCTGATGGTGATGCACTCTCTCTTCCAACCGATCAACTTGTGGTCATCCTTGAGGCGTTGCATACGACACTGCCCAAACTGAGCCGTGTCTCCTGTTATGCCACCCCTGCCAATATCCTGCAGAAAAGTGCAGAGGAGTTGGCCACCTTAAAAGAGCGAGGCCTGAACCTGCTCTACCTAGGTGTTGAATCGGGCTCTAATATGATTTTGAAGAAGATCACCAAGGGAGCCAGCCAGCGTGGCATTGCTGAAGCGATGTCTAAGGCTCATGAGGCCGGGCTGAAGGTATCAGCGACCGTTATCCTTGGTCTGGGTGGCAAAAGCCACTGGCAGGAGCATATTGATGGCACCATCAAACTGCTTAACAGCGCCCCGCTCACCTATCTCTCAACACTGCAGCTGCATCTGGAAGAGGATATTGTCAGTGAATTTAAAGAGAAGTTCGGCGAAGAATTCGAGATGCCGGATGATCACGCTATTCTACTGGAGCAGCAGCGGCTGATCAGTGGATTGAATCCACCCAAGCCGGTGATATTCCGCTCCAACCACGCCTCCAATGCACTGGCTCTGGCCGGTAATCTGCCACGAGACCGTGACAGACTACTGGCCCAGCTGGAAGCTGCACTGGCTGGTGAACAGCCGCTAAGACCGTGGTTCCTGCGCGGCATGTGATCTCGGGCAGGCATTCAGTTCAACGATGAAGCAAACATCTCGAACCGTGATATAACTATCTCAGAGGAAAATATATATCTGTAATCAGTTCACTCTCCGCAACTGAAACCCCGTCATTCAGATATTCAAAAAAGATAGGGGCATCACGCCGGCACTCGTCGGTACCGGGCAGCCAGTTACGATAGAGGGCATTCACTTTCAGGTTGATGGTCTCGAGCGAACCCTTATGACGCAGCCTTGCACAGCGACCGGCAGGGATCTCCCTGTTCACGACACCATAACCATTTTCAGCAATGTCAGCATCGACTTCGCCGCAAATGTCGAAGTGAAACGTCTGAACAGTTCTGGATTCCGGCTCACTATGAGCAACGCCAAACGTCCGCTTCTCAGTGACAGGTGAGCAACCGCTCTCTTCGCGCCAGGCTCTGAAGCGCTCAATGGATTGTTGCAGTTTTTCAGGCTCATCCAGATGTTCCAGTGCTGCTACTTTAATGGCTTTCATCGTCACAATATCAATTTTCATAAGCGGATCACGCTACTTCATTAATTGCAGAATACATACATGACACATCTGCTTGATGCCGGGGCATACCCCTTAATACTGTTGAAGGCTGTTGCTGCGGGGCGTGAAGCCGGGGCTGGCCTGCATTGAGCCTCTGAAGGCGTGATTCATGCGATGCATCTGAGCAGGTTCAGAATCAGTTATTAAAGCAGACGCTGAATTGATCAGCTATTTCTTAAGTGTGACGATGTCTGGCCTTGCATGGTTGTCACCACTCTCTTACGGTTAACGCTGATGGCTATTAGTCTATGTAAGACTTTGATCGATGGAGGTGTGAAATGAGTGTTCCTGCGAACCTGTTAAAGGACGCCTTGTCACTGGAAGCTGCGAGTCGGGTAGAGCTGGTTGACGAGTTGCTGGCAAGCCTGGATCAGCCGGATAAAGCGCTTGATGAGCTTTGGGCTGTAGAGGCGGAGAGTCGGATCGATGCTTATGATCGAGGAGAGACCACATCACTCTCTGCCCATGAGGTTATGGCCCGGTATAAGAAAAAATGAATATCCGGTTTCTGGATTCAGCTTGTCAGGAGCTGGATGAAGCCGTTGCCTTTTATGCAGAGGAACGCCCGGGACTTGAATATGATCTCCTTCGGGAAATTACACATGCGCTCAATAGCATCGTAGCATTTCCCCAAGCATGGCATCCATTGTCTAAACGATCCCGGCGCTGTCGCTTGCGACGTTTCCCTTATGGATTGATATATCAGGTTCGAGAGGATGAGTTGCTGATTGTTGCAGTCGCACATATGCATAGAAAACCCGATTACTGGAAAAATCGAGCAAATTAACATCAGGTTACCAACCGGTTCCCCATCCTACATATTATTTAATTTCGCCTTCGACAGGCAACGCTCAGTACGAAAAATCATCGTATCTAACAGGGTTCAGGAGTTTGCTGAACGAGGCAGGGACTGAATCTCCTCTAGCTTGCAAGAGTGGCGGCATGTTGCCCCCAGAACGCATAAGCATCGCTAAACAGACTAAAGGCCAACGCAAACAGGATCAGTCCGAGAAAACGCACGGTATAAATGTAGCTGGAGCCCTGCAGAAAGGATCTGGATTGACCAACCCAGTAGGCCAGCAGAATTTTCAGGCCGACCAGCAGCGAATAAAAACCGAGAATAAACAGTGCCGGTGCCATGGTATGTTCGCTTTGCGCTTTGTTGATCAGTGGTGCTCCCACGCTCAACCAGAACAGATAGGGGTATGGGCTGAGCAGATTGACCAGCACGCCTCTACGCAGTGCATCGGATTTAACGGGTTGCAGATGCAGTTTCACACCCTGAAAACGAACACTTTGATAAGCCAGCCAGGAGATAAAAACGCCACCCGTCAATGAGATCAGAGCCAGCACCTGTTCAAGGTTGGCCAGTTGCTGCATCACAAACAGCGACAGCAGAATAATGGGTGCATCACTAATGATCGGCGCAATGGCAACTTTAAAACCGGCTTTGAAATCGTGTTGCAGAGTCTCAGAGATCACCAGTGTCAGCAGAGGGCCGGGGGTTAAACCTGCATAGAGACCGAGAACAACACCCAGGCTGAGATAGTGAATCATTTCACCCCGGCATCCTGCTGCGGAGCACGTAGTTGTGACTGAATCGCCTCGACCCGCTCACGGGTAAGCGGGTAGTACCACATCGAGATAATAGCCAGAGAGAGGAAACCGACCGGAATAGCCAGATAAGCGATGCGCACGGTGAGCAGGGTTTCGGCTGGCAGCATACTCTCCTGCCCTGCCACGCCCGCCCAGGCCAGCAGTGCACCACTTCCCAAAGCAACGATGCCGATAGCGGATTTATAGACCAGTGCAAAGACCGCGCTGTAGACCCCCTCACGGCGATGGCCGGTATTAAGCTCATCCTCATCACAGATATCAGCTGCAAAGGAGCCATTGACCGCCCAGCAGGCGCACAGACCCCATGCCGCTACCACCACAGGAATAATCTGCAGCCACGGGTTCTCCGGCGTGAACAGCCACCAGCTTGAGGCGTAACCGATGATGGAGATGAACAGCCCGGTAAAGAGAATGACTTTCTTATCCACCCGCTCACTAGCCCATGAGATCAGCGGCATGGCGAGAAACTGGCCGGTCACCTGCACCACGGTCATCACACCACCAATCTCTGCCGCCAGCATCTTATCACCCTGACAGACATAATAGATGCCGATATAGGTCATAAACGGCAGCGAGAAGAAAAGCCCCATAAACACCGCGAATACCGACCCCATCAACATGCGGAAACTTCTGTTCACCGCCGTCAGTTTGATCGCCATCAGCAGTGAGAGATGCTCTTTTTTGCGTTCTATGGCTGCAAAACGTTCACGACACAATATGGCCGGTAGCATGGTGGAGATCAGCACCAACAGACCGATACATAAACCCACCACCCGCACACCCAACACCTCATCACCACCCAGCCAGGCCCCGGCCATCTGTGACCAGAGGTAGAGATAACCGACCAGCAGACTGGCACAGAACGAGGCGACCAGACGGTAGATCTGCAGATTGGTGCGTTCGGCATAATCATCGGTCAGCTCGATTCCCAATCCTGAATATGGAATGACAAACACCGAGAAGCTGAAATAGAAGAGCAGGCAGAGCAGTGCAAAACCGCCGAACATCTGTAGCGATGAGTGTGAGGTGATACCGAACTGGTGTAAGAACGGTGAATGCAGAAGATCAGCCGTGGGTAGAATACGCAGCCCTGTGGTGCGATCAGCCGTTCCTGAGATCGATGCAGTAACCGTTACCGTCTGCGGCTTCTGCCAATTTTGCGGGTCAAAGGTGAGTTGTGACGGGGTGATGGTCAGACCTCTCTGGTCTTCACCATTGCTCACCAGCTCAACTGTGAATTCAGTGGCTGATTCCGGTGCTCTGTTGAGGAGAACATTGAAACTTCCCGAACTCTTTTCGGGTGAGAGCCGCACATCTTTAGTTGAAACGCCGTACCAGGAGAGCGAATCATGCAGTTGGTTGGCAGAGGCATGGTTGTGAACTTGAGCAGTTTGCGTGAGATGCACTGTCACCAGCCTGGGCAGTTGCGGCATCAGGGTCGGCAGGAACCAGACAGCAGAGAAGAAGAGGGTCATCAGAATCGAACCGACAAACATCCACGGCCTGCGTCGTCCCCAGCGCGACTGCGTATTATCAGTCAGATTTCCGATAATCGGATCAAGAATGGCATCAGCAATACGTGAAATCGCCATCGCCAGCCCGATAGCCAGCGTGCTGAAACCGAGTGCAACATTAAAGATCGGAAAGACCAGCGAGAGGATGGCGGAGTTGGCGATATTCTCACCGAAACCACCCACACCCCAGCCGAGCTTGGTTTTTACCGGCAGTCTGCCGGTAGCAGGAGCGGCCTTCCCCTCTGCTGAAGAGTCAGCGTCTGTGGTCAAAACTTAGTTGCCCGCCTTAAGATGATCGATCACCGCCTGCGCCGTGGTAAAGCAGAGGCCGGTCACCGTATCGGCACAGCCGTAGTAGATGGCGATACGGCCTGTTGGCGCATCGGTCAGGGCTGCACACGGGAAGGTGACATTGGGTACATCACCCACACACTCATACTGCTGCCAGGGAGCAATAAGAAAGTTTTTCGAGCGATAGAGAACCTTCCACGGCGCATCGAGATCAAGCAGGGCTGCACCAAAGCTGTAGACAAAACCGTTACAGGAGGTGAGTACACCGTGATAGATCATCAGCCACCCTTCGCTGGTCTCAATGGGAATCGGCCCTGCTCCGATCTTGGTCGATTGCCAGCCATCGGTTGTGCCCATGACGTGGCGATGACAACCCCAATGCTCCATATCAGGACTCTGGCTGAGAAAGATATCGCCAAAGGGGGTGTGGCCGTTATCGCTGGGGCGTGAGAGCATCATATATTTGCCGTTAATCCGGCGCGGAAAGAGCACACCGTTGCGGTTGAATATCAGAAATGCATTTTCCAGCTGATGGAAGGTTTGAAAATCTTTTGTCCAGGCCACACCGATGGTCGGGCCGTGATAACCATTGCACCAGGTGATGTAGTAGCGATCCTCGATCCACACCACACGCGGATCATAGGCGTACTCCCAGCGTGTCACCTCAGGATCTTCGTTGATAAACTCGATACGTTCAGGATTGATCTGCCAGTTGATGCCATCATCACTGAAACCGACATGAATCTGCATCTCTCGTGCAGTGGAGTCACAACGGAATACACCGGCAAACTTACCGTTAAAGGCGACAGCTGCACTGTTAAAGGTGCTGTTGGCTCCGGGGAAAGGATTGCGCGGAATGATCGGATTTTCGCTATAACGCCAGACCACCTCGTTAGAGTCCTCTGGCCTCTCCTGCCACGGCATATTGGCCAGCGCCTCTCCGATAACCTTGACTCCACTCATATGACGCCCCCTCTTGCTCATCAGCTATAGCCACGGCCAGTTTAGCTCAGACGTTGGAATAAGAAAGCCGCCAAACACTCCTTCTGTTCGGCGCCCGCTCAGCCACCAACTGTGCTAAACTCATAGTATGATGCACTCACTCTCGATCATCACCAAAATCAATCTGGTAATTCTGACCGTACTCGGGCTTTGCGGGGGCATCGTTACCTGGCAGGTCATTACATATGAAAAACAGCATATTGAAGAGATGCTGGTCAAGCAGGCGGAAACCATCTTCGATCAGATTCAGACCCTCCGCCACTGGAACTCCGGTTACGGCGGTGTTTACGTCTACAAACAACCGGACATGGAAGCCAACCCCTACCTCTACAAGGTACGCCCCGCCAGCAACAAAAAGCGGCCTGTCGAACCGGAGATCACCGACAGCAGAGGCCGGAAACTGATCCTGAAAAACCCCGAATTGATGGCCATGGAGATAGCCGAGCAGTCAAAGAAAGAGCATAAAACGATCTTTCATCTCTCCAGCCTGAGTCCGATCAACCCTAAGAATGCGCCGGATGATTTTGAGAGGCGAGCCCTGCGCGCCTTTGAGGCCGGTAACAGCAAAGTGTTCAAATCATTCCTCAATGGCGGCAATCCCTACTTCCGTTATATGAGAGCGCTTAAGAGTGAAGAGAGCTGCCTGACCTGCCACGGCTTTCAGGGCCATAAGCTGGGTGATGTGCGCGGCGGTATCAGCATCGAGATTCCGATGCAGGAGGAGCTTGCCCATGCCGAGGGGAAACAGGTTGTGATTATCGCTTACGCCATTGCTATCTACCTTGTTGTCGCTCTTGCCCTGACAGTGACCATACGCAGGCTGGTCTCCACACCGGTGAACAGGATCATCGCCTTCTCCAAGGGACTGGAGAGCGAAGATGATGAGCTGCTGCCCGAAAACGGGCGAAATGATGAGATCGGCATACTCGGCCACTCTCTGGCAACGACAAAAAAACGGATTCTCCGACAGCAGCTTGCTCTGCGTGAAAAAGCCGAAGAGCTCGATCTTTCACGCCGCACCGATCCATTGACCGGCGCGAATAACCGACAACATTTCATCCTGGAGATGCCCAGAATCATGGATCGGGCCAATCGTGATAATTCACCGACCAGCGTTTTGATGGTTGATATCGACCACTTCAAAGAGATCAACGACAGCTACGGTCATGCCATCGGTGATCGGGTACTGCAGCAGATGGTTGAGCATATGCTGCAGGAGACCCGTAGCTACGACATGCTCGTGCGTTATGGTGGCGAAGAGTTTCTCGTGGTGATGCCCAATACCGAAACTCACTCTGCGGTTGAGGTAGCTGAGCGCATCCGCAAAAGCATGGAGTCATGCCACTGTGTAGTAGCTGGAGATAAAACAGTGCTCTACACGGTCAGTATCGGCGTGTACACCTCCATGCAGGAGGAGATCGATCAGATGCTGCTGAAGGTGGATGATGCAATGTACCGCGCTAAAGAGGGTGGCCGCAACAGGGTTGTTAACACAGCCTGACTATTCAGAAGCATCATCTATTTCAGTCGGCAAAGTTATCTTCGCGGAGAGGCCCCTGGGCGTAAGATTAGCAAGCTCAAGGCTACCATCATGCACCTCCAGCATCTCTTTGACGATCGCCAGACCAAGGCCGTGACCACCATCTTTTCTGCGTCTGCGCGCCTGATCAACGCGGTAGAAGCGCTCTGTTACCTTCGCTAAATCCTTCTCGGGAATACCCGGCCCCTGATCCTCAACGACAATCTCGGCCAGCGCCCCGTCCATCTTCATATCAACCCGGATCAAGCCATCATCAGGTGAGTATCGCTGTGCATTCTCAAGAATATTAAGCAACACACGCTCAAAATCGTGCTCGGCAATCAGCAGATCTCCCATCTCACCGCAGTGTGTCAATTCAATAGAGAGTCCTTTGGCCAGCAGGCGTGGCACCAGTACATCTTTCACTTTCTGAAATACATCCAGTGGATCAGACGCGATAATGTCATGGCGGTGGGCAAATTCGATCTGATCGAGTGTCAGCAGTGAATCGAGCAGCTGATTCACATGTTTTGCCTCATCAGCGATCACTTTGGCAGCCTCTGCCCTGAACTCGGGATCATGGCCGAAACTCTCAAGGCTGCGAGCATAACCGAGCAGTGAGGTCAGTGGTGTTTTCAGATCATGTTTCAGATTGGAGAGGAACTGCCGCTGCTGCCGCTCCTGCTTGTCTCTTTCGGTCACATCCATACAGAGCAGCAGTGCCTGATCTTTGCCAAGGAATGCGAGCCGGGGGGCCAGCACACGATCTGCCACCTCAATATCCGGCAGATGCAGATCATTGGCTTGTGTTTTCAGAGCCGTTGAAAAAGCGCGATACCAGTCGGGATCACGAATAAAGACCAGCATCGACTGCGGAAGTTCCGGACCTGTCGCCATTTTAAACAGCTCGGCAGCCCTCTGATTGGCAGAGGTGACTCGGCCAAGACTATCAACCCGCATCACCGCTTCACTTACTGATGAGAGCAGCACATCCAGACGCCTGCCGCGGATTTCCAGTGTCTCTTTCAGCCCCCCGGATGTTTCACGTAATAGATCAAGTTCAGCATGGGCCTCTTCCAGCTCCTTGCGCGTGCGCTGAGCAGAGACAACCCAGATCGACACCATGCCGATAATCAGCAGTATCAGTCCGGCAGTCATTCAACAGGTGCAATAAAGCGATAACCCATGCTGCGCACAGTCTCGACACATTTTTTGCGGCCAATCTGTTTCAGCGCTTTACGCAGACGTTTGACAGTCACATCTACCGTACGCGCCTCAACAAAGACATCCCTGCCCCAGACATGATCGAGCAGATATTCGCGACTGCGGGTTTTACCCGGTTTTTCCATAAGAATCTTGAGTAGTTTGTATTCAAGCGGACGCAACTCAACACGCTGATCACCCTCAAAAACAACGGGCGACTCAGGATCAAGCTGAATAGGATTTGTCACTGCTGTGCCTTTCTCAACAAAACGGTTACGTCTGAGCAGTGCTTTGACTCGCGCCACCAGCTCAGCAGGTTCAAACGGCTTGGCAAGGTAGTCGTCTGCCCCCTCATTAAGGCCATGCACACGCTCACTGGCCTGACTCAGCGCCGTGACCATAAGTACAGGCACATTGGCATGGGTTGATGATTTGCGAATCTTACGCAACACCTTCATACCACTGACTCCGGGCAGCATACGATCCAGCACCACCAGACGCCAACTGCCGTCACGGATACACTCCAGTGCGCTGTCACCATCGCCACAGCAGTAGGTAGAGTAACCGGCCGCCTGCAGATGCAGATTAATCAGCCGTGCAATCGACTCATCATCCTCAACAATCAGGATGTCTGCACCGCTCTTATATTTCTCTTTGTCACTCATTATCTCGTGATACTGAAAGGAGTCGTCGTCAAGCTCAAGCATCAGTCATCACCAGCTGTCTCAAATTCATGCATCGATGCATATTCACACCTCACTTCAAGTGTCCTGCCGGAGAGCAGATGAAACATAAATCGCAGTATCTGATTACCCAGCTGCGGCTCTTCCAGAGTAATAAGATCAAAGTAGACGCGATTGATCGTTAACAGCTCCAGATCGGTTACCGCTTTAATCGTCGCAGCATGTTGCCGCTCGTCATCCAGAAAGGAGTAGAGACCAAAGTGATCTCCCGCATGCAACTGCGCATAGATATTGTGGCCTGGTCTGGAGACAGAAGCACAACCATCCGTAATCAGGTAGATCGTCTGATCGGAAAGGCTCTCTGCCTCATAAACAACAGATCCTGCGCTGATGAGGCGTGATTCCAGAGATGAAAAAAGTTGCATGCTCTCATCATCGGAGAGATCGGCACAGAGTGGCAGAGCAGAGAATCTGCGATACTGCGAGTTCGATTTAATAGATGCCTCAAAGGCATGGTCTAACGGCTGTGTGCTCATTCACACTCCTCTTCTCTCTTATCGTTTAAGTGCGGCCAATATGAATTGAGATTGTGACATCGACATGACACGGACAGATGTCACGCCAATGTCTTAAATGTCATTGAATTGTCACAATTGCAGAATAGGATGCCGTGCAACTCCGAGTAGGGAGAAAAAATGCATGACCATGCATGGGAGAGTATCAATTGAAAACGACTATGAAATCTATCGCAACCGCTGCCATCATGGCCGTTGCAACACCCGCCTTTGCCGGCGGCGTTACTGTAGCTGAAGAGGGCGATAGCAAACTCAAACTCGAAGCACTGCTGTTCCTCAACACATACAGCCAGAAAGCACAGACCATCACCGCTGCAACGACTACAACCACCAAAACTGTGGGTATGGCTGTTGATCGCGCCTACTTCACCGCCAAATATTTCATGAACGACGACTGGATGATGCGCATCACCCTCGATGCCGGTAACGACCCGTCTCTGGCAGGCAAGAAACAGAACGTATTCCTCAAAGCCGCATACCTTGAAGGTAAACTGGCCGGTGATGCACTGGTTCTGCGCGTCGGTCAGTCACACACCCCATGGATCGATTATGAGCAGGGCCTCTGGAAACACCGTTATGCATCTCAGGTATTCACCGATAAATATAAATTTGATGACTCATTTGATCTCGGTTTTGGCCTGAAAGGCTCACTGGCTGATGGCATGGTTAAATACTTCGTGACTGAAACCAACGGTACTGGTTACGGCAATGCTGCTCGCGCCAACTCAGTTGATCTCAATGCCCGCATCGGCCTCTACCCTGTTAAAGGACTGACTTTGGACTTCCAGTTCCGCGATGGTAAACGTGGTACCAAGACCTCTACCGTTCAGGGTGTAAAATCACAGCTGATGCAGGCGATGCTCTCATACGGTACTGATGATTTCCGTCTCGGTGGCAACTATATCCGCAACAAGGATAAAGCAGTGGATGCAACTGGATCAGTTCGCCATGGCGGTAATGTCAGAAGTGGATACATTACTGCTGTAGCCGGTGATGTGGCTAAAAACAACGCCTTTGCAGTCTGGGGCTGGGCCAAGTTCGGCGGTGGTTTCGGTGCATTTGCCCGTTATGAAAACATGAACACCAAACTCAACAATGCAGCGACCAAAGAGAAACTGGCCCGCTACATGGGTGGTATTGAATACACTGTAACCAAGGGTGTGACCTTCGCACTGGTGGCTGACTCAACCAAACTGAAAAACGTGAATGGTGTTTCAACCGACATCAACAAAGACACCCGTTTTGGTCTCTTCACTCAGGTTGCCCTGTAAGCTTAAACATAGCGACACAATCAAAAGGCCCGCACAATGTGCGGGCCTTTTTTTTGCCTGCAAAACAACAGACAGAGCATGTCATATTGCTGTCACAGCAATGACATACTGATGACATAATGACCTCCTAACGTTCGCCGCAACCCAAATTCAGGGACTTACAGATCAACAGGAGATCAACTTGAAAGCATCAATCAAAACAGTCGCAGCAGCTGCAATGGTAGCCTTCGCAACGCCGGCAATCGCTGGCGGTGTGAATGTTTACGACGATGGTGAAAGCAAACTTAAACTCGAAGCACTGTTTTACCTCAACACCTTTCAGCAGACTGATGACCGCATCACTGCCGGTAACAGCGTTAAGACCAAAACCACTGGCATGGCTGTCGATCGCGCCTACTTCACCGCCAAGTACCAGATGAACGAAGACTGGATGATGCGTTTCACCACAGATGTGGGCCATGAGGGCACACTTGGTAAACAGCAGAATATCTATCTGAAATACGCCTATGTAGAGGGCAAGCTGGCTGGTAAAGCCGCTGTACTGCGTATCGGTCAGTCTCATACCCCGTGGATCGACTATGAACAGAGCCTCTGGAAACACCGTTATGTTGCCAAGGTAATGTCTGATCAGTACAAGTTCGACACCTCCGCTGACCTCGGTTTCGGCCTGAAGGGTAAGCTTCTTGACGGTATGGTTGACTACTTCGTCACCGCTACCAACGGTACCGGCTATGGCACAGGTAATCCTGGAGCCGGCCTGAACGGCATCGATTACAACAGCCGTATCGGTCTGCACCCGCTCAAAGGGCTGGATATCGATTTCCAGTACATGAATGGCTACAAAGCGACCAAGACAAACATCGCTAACGTTGCTACATCAGGCGTACGCTCCACTCTGGCTCAGGTCATGGCCTCTTACGGCACGAAAGAGTTCCGCCTTGGCGCTAACTACCTGATGAACAACGATAAAGCCGGTTCTGCAACTGCTTCTACCAAACACGGTGGTAATGTCAGCTCAAACTTCGCAACCGCGCTTGCTGGTGATGAAGTGAAATCCCGCGGCATGGCTCTCTGGGGCTGGGCCAAAGTTGGCGGCGACTTCGGCGTGTTCGGTCGCTTCGAATCTCTGAAAAACAAAAGTTACAGTGGTGGCATTGCCAACGTAACGCAGGAGAAGGTCACTCGTTATGTTGCCGGTATTGAATACAGCCCGGTTAAAAACGTCACCATCGCTGCTGTTGTTGACTCAAGCAAGCTGACTGGCCGTGGTGGTGTTGCAACCACAACGGATAAAGACAACCGCGTAGGTATCTACACTCAGGTTAAACTGTAAACGTTCAACTACGATCAACAGGAGAGGCCGGGATCTGTCCCGGCCTTTTTTTTGGTTCAGACTTAAACATGGCAACACTTTTCAGCCATTGTGATTCGGGTCATCCATGACCCTCACCCTGCGGGCTCGCTAAAGCGAGTCCAATCCGGCTGTCCTGCCGGATTGTGATTCGGGTCATCCATGTATCTCACCCTGCGGGCGAGCTGAAGCTCGTCCATCATTGTGCAGGAGAGCACAATGGCACGCCTGCGCCCTGTAAGGGTGGCGCACACGGATGTGCGCTATGAAATCTACAATCCTGTAGATTTGTGATTCGGGCCTTCCTGGCCCTCACCCGATGGGCGAGCTGAAGCTCGTCCCATTAGGCTATCCTGCCTAATGGTGATTCGGATTATCCATGGGCCTCACCCTGCGGGCGGCCTGTGGCCGTCCAATTCCTCTATCCTGAGGATTTGTCTTTACCGCTAAAGCGAAGCATGGGGTGACAACATCGTTCAGCCTATATGACACCAATATGACATATGTGACTCATTTAAGTCATGCGCCCATCCCGCTCTGTATGACACATCGTTGACACAAACTGACAACAGGGTTCGCCCAGTTACAAAAACGCAGAGGCGTGACCTCGGCAAATCCCTGACCTCTATCAAGAATAGGAGCAACTTCTCAAATGAAAAAAATCATCATGGCAACCGCAGCACTGCTGATTGGCGCCAATGCAGTACAGGCCAGCGAACAGATTCATATCGTCGGCTCATCCACAGTTTACCCCTTCTCCAGCTATGTGGCTGAAGAGCTGGGTGCTACCACCAAGTTCAAAACTCCGGTTGTTGAGTCCACCGGTTCCGGCGGCGGCATGAAGCTGTTCTGCGCAGGCAATGGCATGGATACGCCTGACATCACCAACGCTTCACGTCGTATGAAGGCGAAAGAGTACAAGACATGTCAGGAAAACGGCGTCAAATATATTACTGAAGTTGTTGTCGGTTATGACGGCATTGCACTGGCCCAGAGCAAAGATACAGCGCCTCTAAACCTGACCCGCAAACAGATTCTGCTGGCTGTGGCTGCGGAAGTACCCAACAAAGAGGGCACTGCTCTGATTGCTAACCCTTACCGCTACTGGAACGAGATTGATGCCAGCCTGCCCCACCGCAAAATCACCTTCTACGGCCCGCCAACATCATCCGGTACCCGTGATGCATTTGAAGACCTGACCATGAAAGCAGTGGCCAAGAAGATGGATGTTTATACCAACCTCTACAAGGCTGATCAGAAAGCCAACAAGAAGTACAAGAAGTATCATGAAGTACGTCAGGACGGTGTTTACGTTCCATCCGGCGAAAATGATAACCTGATTGTTCAGAAACTGACCAAAGACCCTGAAGCACTCGGCATTTTCGGCTACTCATACCTCGCAGAGAATTCTGATCGCATTGCCGCGGCAACCATCAAGGGTATAGCGCCATCCCCTGCAGCTGTTCAGGATGGTTCATACAAACTCTCCCGCTCACTCTACTTCTACATCAAGAAGTCTCACATGGAGAAGGTTCCGGGCATGAAAGAGTACGTTAATCTCTTCACCTCTGAGCAGATGGTTGGTGATGATGGAGCCTGCACCGAGATCGGTCTGATCGCACTGCCTGAGGCCATGCGTTCGAAGTACCGTGCTCAGGCTGCAAACCTGACCAACATGAAACCTGAAGATCTTACCAAGAAATAAGGCTCATCCCCAAAGATGAACTGGCCGGAGCATCTCCGGCCAGTTTTTTCTTATTTAACAACCCGTTATATATGGAGAAAAGTTTGTTCATTCAAGATAGAGATACAGCAGGCCAGCAATGATATATTCAGATCTGTTTTTCTGGCTTTTTGGCGGTCTGATTCCGCTGGCTATCACTGCATTCATGGTGGCTCGCAGTAGAGCTCTGGGTAGCGAGAAGGATGGCTCTCGTCTGCACTCCCTGCCCGGCTATTATGGCTGGTATGCCGTGATCTGGCTGGCTCTGCCCGCCATGCTCAGCGGCCTTGTTTTCAGTGCCGCCCATCTCTTTGGCCTGTTCACCATCCCTGCCCCGATGCTACTGGCTACCATGTTCACCATCGGTGCTGCCGGTCTCTGGTATGGACTACGTCATATCAATGTAGAGTTCAGGGCACGTGAAAAGGTAGAGAAGGTCGCAACCGCCCTGCTCATCGCTGCCGCCAGTATCTCCATCCTTACCACACTCGGCATTGTGCTTTCGGTTGTGTTTGAATCGGTCAGGTTCTTTCAGGTCATCTCATTCTGGGATTTCATTACCGGCACCAAGTGGGAGCCTGATACAGCATTCCTGATTGGTGCGGGCCGCGACACAGCGGGAATGACCCCACCAGCATTCGGTGCGGTGCCGATCTTTGCCGGCACCTTTATGATTACCGCCATCGCCTTGCTGGTGGCCGTACCTGTAGGGCTGTTTTCAGCGATCTACATGTCTGAATATGCTTCACACGCGGCACGCGGCAGACTCAAACCGATGCTGGAGATTCTCGCTGGTATCCCTACTGTAGTTTACGGCTTCTTCGCAGCCATCACCATCAGCCCACTGGTTGTAAAAGCCGCCCATGCACTCGGCCTTGAGGCGGACTACACCAATGCACTGGCTCCCGGCCTGATCATGGGTGTGATGATTATTCCGTTTGTCTCCTCACTCTCCGATGATGTAATCACTGCCGTGCCTCAGGGATTGCGTGATGGTTCACTGGCGCTGGGCACCACCAAAGCCGAAACCATTCGCCATATTGTTCTGCCTGCCGCCCTGCCCGGCATTGTCGCTGCTTTTCTTCTGGCTACCTCACGTGCCATCGGTGAAACAATGATTGTGGTGATGGCTGCAGGCCTGCGCCCCAACCTCACTGCCAATCCGCTGGAGGGAATCACCACGGTAACGGTGAAGATTGTAGAGGCACTGACAGGTGATCAGGAGTTTGATTCGGCCTTTACGCAGTCAGCTTTTGCACTCGGATTTGTACTGCTTCTGATCACCCTGATGCTGAATATTGTCTCAAGCATTGTCGTACGCAAATTCAAGCAGAGGTACGAATAAGATGTCACAACATGGTTTTCAAGCTGATGCCCGCAAACGTAAACGTGACCGGGCCGACAAACGTTTTAAGTTCTACGGACTGGCTGCCATTACATTTGCACTGGCATTTCTTCTCTTCTTCTTCGTAGATATCATCGGCAAGGGTCTGCCTGCATTCCAGCAGGCGGAGATCAAGGTCAATGTTCACTACAGTGAAGCGACCATGAACAACTACAACAGGGCGGTCGACAGACAATATAAAACACTGGTCAGTAAAACCTGGCTACGCCTTGTACCCAATCAGATGCGTGACAACCCGGAGTTGATGGGAACAGATCGTGAAGAGTGGGTGCTTGCAGAGAACCGTGTTGATCAGTTTCTCAAAGGCAACGAAGGGCACCGACTAAAATCTAAATACCAGACAGTGATCAATCAGATGCTGGAAGAGGGAACCGTTCGCCTTGTCTTCAACACAGGTTTCTTCACTAAAGGCGACTCAAAACTGCCGGAGAACGCGGGTATTCTCGCCTCAGCCATCGGCTCAATACTGGTGCTATTACTGACCATGCTCTTTGCCGTACCGGTCGGTGTGATGACAGCCATCTATCTGGAGGAGTTTGCCCCGGATAACAAACTCACCCAGATCATTGAGGTAAATATCAACAATCTGGCTGCGATTCCTTCGATCCTCTACGGCCTGCTTGGGCTGGCGATCTTTATTAACTTTATGGGTGTGCCGCGATCTTCGGCACTGGTGGGTGGTTTGACGCTGGCATTGATGACCCTGCCGGTAATTATCATCGCCACACGCGCTGCCCTTCGCGCTGTACCCGATTCAATCCGTGAAGCGGCCTACGGGCTTGGCGCATCCAGCCTGCAGGTGGTCTGGCATCATGTGCTGCCGCTGGCCATGCCGGGTATTCTGACCGGCTCAATCATCGGCCTGGCACAGGCAATGGGTGAAACCGCGCCACTACTGATCGTCGGTATGATGGCCTATATCCCGGAAGCGCCGGGATCGATCTTTGAAGCAACCACAGTGTTGCCTGCCCAGATCTATACATGGTCATCAGAATCACTGCGCGCCTTTGAAGAGAGGACTGCGGCAGGCATTATGGTACTGCTGGCTGTACTGCTGACCCTCAATGCAGTCGCCGTTAAGTTTAGAAATCGTTCTGAGAACACGTGGTAATGACATCATGAATAAGACAACCGTAGAAAATACTATCACCATCCGGGATCTGAAACTCTGGTATGGCGACTATGAAGCCCTGCACGGCATCGATCTGGATATCCAGAAAGGCAAAGTAACCGCATTTATCGGCCCCTCCGGTTGTGGTAAGTCCACCTTCCTGCGCACCCTAAATCGTATGAATGACCGCATTCCGGGCTGCCGTGTAGAGGGCGAGATACTGCTCAATGGGCAGGATATCTATGCACCCTCTGTCGATGTTGTACAGCTGCGCTCTTATGTTGGCATGGTGTTCCAGAAGCCCAACCCCTTCCCTAAAAGCATCTATGAAAATGTCGCGTATGCCCCGCGCATTCACGGCATGGTCAAAGATGGCGCTGAGATGGATGAGCTGGTCGAAACAGCCCTCCGACGTGCCAGCATCTGGGATGAGGTGAAGGATAAACTACAACAGCCCGGCACCGCCCTCTCCGGTGGCCAACAGCAACGCCTCTGTATTGCCCGCACCATTGCTGTGAAACCTGAGGTCATTCTGATGGATGAACCGTGTTCAGCCCTTGATCCGATTGCCACAGCCAAGATTGAAGAGCTGATGGATGAGTTGAAAGAGGAGTACACTATCGTCATCGTCACCCATAACATGCAGCAGGCAGCCCGTGTCTCCGATTACACCGCCTACTTCTATCTTGGCGATCTGATGGAATTCAACGATACCCACACTATCTTCACAGCTCCTGCGAACCAGAAGACTGAAGATTATATTACCGGCCGTTTCGGTTAAGGATAGAACCATGAAAACACATACGATTAAACGATTTGAAGATGAAATGAACGAGCTGAAAGATAAGGTGCTCGCCATGGGTGGTCTGGTTGAGAAAGCGACCAAGCGCTCCATGAACTCCCTGATTAAACATGATGCTAAACGGGCCCATAAGGTAATCGAACGCGACCATACCATTAATGCAATGGAGATCGAGATCGATGAGATGACACGTACCATGCTGGCTCTGCGCCAGCCTGCCGCCAGCGACCTGCGTTTCGTGATGACTACGATCAAGGTAGTGACTGATCTTGAGCGCATGGGTGATCTGGCTGAAGACATCGCTGAGAACATGCTCGACACCGAAGATCATCCGCTGATGCAGGTGACATCACTACAGCGTCTCTCTGAAGTGGTACTCACCCAGCTTAGGGATGCACTGGATGCATTCGCCCGCGGTGATGTGGATGCGGCGCTTAAATGTATTGATGGCGATAAAAGGATTGATGAGATGTACAAAGCCATGCAGCGCGAATTTCTCACCTACATGCTTGAGGATCCGCGTCAGATCACGGCTGCACTGATCGCATCCAATATTGCCAGAGACCTTGAACGCATTGGCGATCACGCAGTCAATGTGGCTGAGATGGTGATCTATATGGTTAAGGGTAATGATATTCGCCATATCGACCATAAAACCGCGACTGCAATTGTCAGCGGCGAACTGGATGAAGAGGTTTAATCACTACCCAGTTTAACGGCTACAAATAAAAAAGCAGGGGCACAAGGCCCCTGCTTTTCTTTCTCCCCTCCACTTCCTCTACTTCTTAGCTGAATGCGCCTTTGAAGAAGAAGAAGAACAGAATCGACAGAATCGCACCTGCCGGCAATGTGATAATCCATGACAGGAAGATCGTCTGGATCACACCGATGTTCAAAGCACCAATACCACGAGCAAGCCCTACACCAATCACCGCACCCACCAGTGTATGCGTGGTTGAGATCGGCAGACCTGTACCCGAAGCCACAACAACAGTCGTTGCAGCAGCAAGAGTCGCAGCGAAACCGCGACTTGGCGTCAGCTCACTAATACCGGAACCAACCGTTGCGATCACTTTATGACCGTAAGTCGCCAGACCCAAGACGATACCACCGCCACCAAGCACCAGAATCCAGATCGGAGTCGCCGACTTGGCAGCAACTTCACCAGCACTACTGACAATGCCGTAGACTGCTGCAACCGGACCAATCGCATTGGCCACATCGTTGGAGCCGTGGGCAAAGGCCATGGCAATCGCTGTAAAGATCATCAATACGCCGAAGATCTTCTCCATATTGGCAAAGTGGAATTTTTTATCCTCTTTCTTGGTGAACGTCAGTCGTTTGATCATGAACGTACCGATTACCGCAAAGACCACACCAATAAGCGCAGCATAGATCATATTCTCGTCAAACGGCAGTTTCACACCGACATGTTTCAGACCCTTGAGCAGGGTTACCATGGCCATGATGAAACCAACCAGGAAGATATAATAAGGTACATACTTCTTGGCTTTCTCAAGCGGATCCTCGGTATCGATAATCAGCTTCTGAATGCTTCTGAACAGTGCGAAACCGATCGCGCCTGCCATCAGTGGCGAAGTGACCCAGCTCAGTGCGATGGTACCAACCTTGGCCCACTGAACCGCTTCCATGCCGATACCAACTGCTCCGAAACCGACGATAGCGCCAACGATTGAGTGAGTGGTGGATACAGGCCAACCCATACGGGTAGCGACCAGCAGCCAGATACCTGCAGCCAGCAGGGATGCAAGCATTCCGTAAACAAGAAGCTCGGGCGTACTACCTAACGATGAGACATCGACTATGCCCTTACGAATGGTTTTGGTTACTTCACCACCGGCAAGAACCGCACCGGCACACTCGAATATGGCGGCAATAATAACCGCCTGTTTAAAGGTCAGCGCACCTGATCCGACCGATGTGCCCATAGCATTGGCAACGTCGTTCGCACCAATACCCCAGGCCATGAACAGGCCGAATACAACGGCCATGCCAATTAATATAGTTGAATTTGCAACAAGAATGTCCACGAATTTCTCCCCTTATCGTGCCAGTAACAGTTCGAGACGTGCACCAACGCGTTGAGCGATATCGGCCACCTCACCTACATTTTGAATCATGCGATAGAGGAACACTGCATCAATCGGATCCAGACTCTTTTCAATGACAAACAGTGCGTTATTGAGCTGAGTAGCAAGCTTATCTGCACCGTATTCGATATCGTCGAGATCGTTAATCATCTCTTCAACACTGCTGACTTCACGGCCACGGAAACCAACCTCAACCAGCTCATCGAGCTCATTGACAATCTTCTTGGCCTGACGGGAGGAAGCAATACACTGCTTGACCAACTCAATCAGCAGATCTGCAATCTCATCCGGAATTGTCATCTGACGACCGCTCACATAACCGGCAACCTCTTTGGCTTTGTTGGCCAGGCGATCCTGATTCAATACGATATCAAGGATGCGTTCGCGTGGCATCGGCATGAATAGTGAATTTGGCAGCTGGATACGAAGCGAATGTTTCAGATCATCAGCTTCTACTTCCAGTCTGTGAATCTCTCGCTCCAAAACAGCAGCCTGCTCGTAATCTTTTGCGATCACAGCCGCAAAGAATGGCTCGAGTTTTTTCACAGCTTCATGAGCCTTGCTGATATGTTCCTGCAGCGGTGCCACCGGCGAACCGGCAAACATATTTGATATTGGACTTCTTCTAACCATATTCACTCCCGAATGTTGGCCTTGCGACCTAAAGCGTTAAAACGAAAACATACTACAGTCCAATTGTGACATTCGTGTGACATATAAGTCAGGAATATGACAAATACGACATCTTTTTTTGACGGGGTGTTGCCGGCTCCCAGCACAAAAAAAAGCGCCCGGATATCCGCACGCTTTTTTTTGCAAAAAAGATTCTATCTATTGAATTCAAGGCTCCGTCTGCGCACGAATCTTCACAAGCAGTTCACTACCTTTCCGGCTCTGTGAGAGACAGATATTTAGCTCCTGCAGCAACAACTCACGCTCCTCTTCATCTGCTTCCAGATTTATCGCTTTCCTAAGCTGCGCCTCTTTTTCCTGAAGCTTTTTCATCACCTTGCTGAGCCCCTCTTCTGACTCCTTAAGTTGCCCGGCATGACTATCAAAAAAGTTAAGTCGTTTTAGTAACTTCTTCAGTTTCATCCCCACTCCCCTCACCGATCATGTTACCGCATAAAGGTGCTCATCGCTGCGGACAATAGATGCTACAATTCAATTGTGACATCTATGTGACCAGGGCCTAAAAGAGGTATATTAGCGTTGCATCAGCGACGTTCAGCAATCTCCCGCTCAGTAACCTCCCGCTCATCACTGAGAACTGAATTGATCTCCTCTCTGTTCAGGGCAATCATATGCTCAGCCTCTGTCTCTGATCCCTCTTCAGACTTCAAGTGGTTGTGGTTAATCTGAATCAGACTATTGATGATGCTATAGGTGTAGTTACTGTCATTCATCAGAGAGATCGCCATATCCGCCGAGATATGACCCTCGCGAATCAGCTCATCCAGACGGCCATGCAGCAGGCTCATGTTTTTCTCCAGCGTCAGCTTCAGCGCATCGAGTGAGAGAATCGATGTAGCCGTACTCTCCTGGCTGCGAATATTCTCCAGCCTGCGTATCACCTTGGCGATGCGCTGACGCAGACGATTGTATTCAGCGCTGATATGCGCATTCTCCGAATCGATATAGAGCAGCATATTCTTCTGCAGATGTTTGACATCTTTAAGTGTGATCAGGATCGACTGATTGGCCAGACGAATGCGGCTGACCTGCCGTGATGTGGCCTCATCGGTAGAGAGCCTGTTGCTATAATCAAGGATAGAACTGCAGAGGCTTTTGATCTCATGTTCGTAAACCTCATCAATATCATATTCAACCGCTTTATCATGCGCCTTAATCACCTGCTTCAGTTTGGCATCGGAGAGGATCTCCTGTTTATCCAGAGACAAACCTTTGGCAATCACCCCGATCGCTTTCTCATAGATGCGCGCGGTCTCCTTGCGTAGTGCTTCAAGCGCGGTATCACCGAACTCCAGTGACGCTTCATTGAGATACATCGGTTGAGCGTGAATATCCGGCTCAGATTTGAACAGTCGCGTCACCAGCCCTATCAGCGGATTGATCAGTGGTACCATAATTATCACACCGGCCACATTGAAGATGGTATGGAAAACCGCCAGTTTCATCGTGTAGTCATCATCGGCCAGGCCAATCAGAGAAGAGATGCCATCAACCAGTCCCATCATCGGCTGCATAAATAGAATAAACAGGATACCTGCACACACCTTAAACAGCACATCCGCCAAAGCCAGTCGCTTGCCGACGACGTTTGATGAGAGTGCGCCAAGCACCGCGGTAATGGTTGTGCCCACATTGGCACCGATCGCCAGTGCCAGTGCATTATCATAGGTAATCTGCTGCACAGAGAGCGCGGTGATAATAAGCACCAGTGTGGCGTGGCTCGATTGCATGATAATCGTGGCAATGATACCGATCAGGGTAAAGACCAGAATGCCTGCCATCCCCTCCATCGCATAAGCTGTCAAATCAAGGCTATTCTGGAACGCCTCAAACCCCTCTTTCATATGATGAATACCGAAAAACAGGAAACCAAGACCGACCAGAATATAACCGACACCCTTCATCGACTTCGATTTCTGGAAGATCAGCATCACACCAAACACCAGCATTGGCATGGCATAAGCAGAGATTTTCACCTTCAGGCCGAAACCGGCAATCAGCCAGGCACCTGTCGTGGTGCCTACATTGGCACCAAAGACAATTCCCAGCCCCTCAACCAGCCCGATCATCCCCACACTCAGGAATGAGATGGTGATCACAGAAACCAGTGAACTCGACTGCATCACGGTGGCTGCAGTAAAGCCAAAGGTGAGGCTTTTCCACATTTTGTTGGTACTTCTCTTGAGTATCTTCTCAAGCACACCGCCGGTGAATGCCCGGAATCCCTCCTCAAGCGCCAGCATGCCAAACAGAAAAATAGCCACGCCGGCAGAGATCTCTTTAAAGTCAGGGCTGATCCAGAAGCCGTAAGCCAGAATCAGCATAATCGAAGGCAGAATCACCTTTCGCAGTGTGTTCCTCATGTTATATATATCCTTAATTGTTATTAAGGTTACTCTGAAAAAGTCAGAGTAACCGAGCAGACCATGGACGGTCTGCCAAAATCGTGCACTCTAAGTGCTTGATTTTGTGAGCAAAGGAACAATGACACTTTTTCCTTTGCATAAAAAAACAGCGCCCGGAAAAACCAGAGCACTGCGTTTGAAGCAGGGGTTCAGAGGCAGTGTGAACTGCTTATTTTTTACCTTTCTTACGCACAGAGGAGAGCAGTGTGATGCCTTTTTTGCGTTGTGAATGCACCACTTGCAACTCCTGCTCAAGCATCTCGCGCTCATCTTTATCACGCTCAGAAGCAATCAACGATTCAAGATGCTTCTCTTTCTTTTTAAGCTTTTTAAGCACTTTGGAGAGACCATCATCTTCCTGCTGGATCTGTTCGGCCTCTGCATTCATGTACGATTTAAGCTTCTTCAACAGCTTCTTTTTCAATGTATTGTCAAATTTCATGCTAATCCCCGTTCACCTATACTCTGTAATTTCCCGATCATCTGCCAGTACAGTGCCGATCTCTTCCCGATTCAAAGCGATCATATGTTCGGCCTCTGTCTCACCCCCCTCTTCGGATTTCAGATAGTTATGGTTAATCTGAATCAGGTTATGGATAATACTATAGGTATAATTACTGTCATTCATCAACGATATCGCCATCTCAGCCGAGACTTTGCCATCACGGATCAATTCATTCATACGCTCATGCAACAGACTCATATTTTTCTCCAGTGTCAGCTTCAACGCATCCAGCGAAAGAATGGATGTCGTACTCGTCTCACCACTGGCACGAATCTTCTCCAGTCGGCGCATCACCTTGGCGATACGCTGACGCAGCCGGTTATATTCAGCGCTGATCTCCGGGTTATCAGAAGCAATATAGCGCTTCATATTCTTCTGTAGATGTTTCACATCTTTGAGTGCAATCAGGATCGATTGATTGGCCATGCGGATTCGACTGATCTGCCTGGCAATGACCGGATCAGCAGAGGAGAGTTTATTGGTGTAATCGAGAATCGCACTGCAGAGATGCTTGATCTCATGCTCATAGACATCATCGATATCATAATCAATCGCACGAGCATGCTGTGCAATCACCTTTTTAAGTTTAGCATCAGAGAGAATCTCCTCCTTATTCAGAGACAGACCCTTGGCGATCACATCGGTTGCTTTCCCATACACACGTGCCGTCTCCATGCGCAACGCCTCAAGGGCGGTATCGCCAAACTCGAGTGATCCTTCATTGAGGTATTTCGGCTGTGCATAGCGATCCGGCTCAGACTTAATCACCCGCTCAAGGAAAACCACCAGATGATTAGTGAACGGGATCATCACGATGACTCCGATCAGGTTGAACAGGGTATGGAATACGGCCAGTTTAAGGGTGTAATCAGTTTCGCCAATACCTACATAGGCACTGATGAGATCCACAGCCACCAATAGCTGGTGAATAAAGGCAATCGCAATCAGACCTGTCGTCACATTAAATATAAGATGTGCTCCGGCCAGCCGTTTGCCCACCTCATTGGATGATAGTGCGCCGAGAATTGCCGTAATCGTCGTACCTACATTGGCGCCAATCGCCAGTGCCAGCGCATTCTCATAGGAGATCTGCTGTGCAGCCAATGCGGTAATAATCAGCACCAGCGTGGCATGACTCGACTGCATCACCACCGTTGCAAAGATTCCGATTGCCGTAAACAGGAAAAGTCCGGGATATCCGGTCACCGCATATTCGGCCAGATCGATGGCAGATTTGAAGGTTTCAAAACCCTCTTTCATATGGTGAATACCGAGGAAGAGGAAGCCGAGACCGGTCAGAACATAACCGATGCCTTTGATGTGGCGCGATTTCTGGAAAATCATAATCACGCCGAAGACCAGCATCGGCATGGCATAGGCCGAAATCTTCACCTTCAGACCGAAACCGGCCACCAGCCAGGCTCCGGTTGTCGTACCGATATTCGCACCAAAGATAATACCAACACCCTGAGCAAGGCCGATCAGCCCGGCACCGAGGAATGAGATCGTAATCACAGAGACGAGCGAACTGGACTGCATGATGGTCGTTGAAAGGATACCGAAAGAGACACTCTTCCAGAGCCTGTTGGTAGTTCTCTTGAGAATCTTCTCAAGAATTCCGCCCGTAAATGCTTTGAAACCCTCCTCAAGGGAGAGCATGCCGAAGAGGAAAATTGCAACGCCCGCTGCAATCTCTTTAAAGTCGGGACTGACCCAGAAGCCGTAGGCCAGAACCAGTAGAATGGCCGGAAGCATTATTTTATGCAGTGTGCTTTTCACGAATATTATATCCTATTCCTTCATATAAAATATTAGGCCCTGCCAGGCAGATTGCGCAGGCAAGGGAAACCTTAATGCCCCCATCTCAGAGGGCGTTACATATGATCAACGATCAGCCAGTAAATTTACCGCTTCTCAGACGCTGCTTATTCATCAGCTCGATCTCTCTGGCTCCGGAGATCACCACCTTCTCATCAGGTACAAAATCCAGGCCTTCATTATAACCTTCATAATCCACCGCATTGAGGATGGTCTTGATGGCATTGAGTCTGCATTTATGTTTATCCATCGAACGAATCACCGTCCATGGCGCTGATGAGGTATGCGTGCGCTTAAGCATCTCATACTTTGTTTTGGTAAAGTCGTCCCAGCGCTCCTGTGCCTGCATATCCACTTCAGAGAGCTTCCACTGCCTGAGCGGATCAGTGGTGCGCCGGTCAAAGCGGGCCTTCTGGGCATCTTTGGTGACGCTGAAATAGAGTTTTACGAGAATTGTACCCTGACGAATGAGATCCTTCTCAAAACCAATCACACCCTTCATGAAATTTTTATACTCTTCTGTTGAACAGAATCCGAAAACAGGCTCAACCATGGCCCGGTTGTACCAGCTGCGATCAAACAGCACGACCTCGCCACCATGTGGAAACTGGGAGACATATTTCTGGAAGAACCACTGACTACGCTGCTCTTCGGTCGGCTTTCCCATAGCGATGATGCGGTAATGTTTTTCATTCATGTAACGGGTAACGCGGCGAATGGTGCCGCCCTTGGCTGCTGCATCCCGGCCTTCAAATAGAATAATCATACGTTGATTCGTTTTATCAAGATGTTGCTGCAGTTTGATCAGCTCGGCCTGATAGGGCTTGAGCTCTCTCTCCTGCAGATATTTGGTGATGATGCTTTCTACTTTATTGTCGCTTAGTCCATGCTCTTCTATGAGTTGTTCATAGCAGGGAGGATTTTCTTGCGGCATGACCTCCGGGCCCTCATCCAGGGTAACCTCAGGGTTTGCCAACAGATTCATCTCTTTCTACTCCTTAAATATTTGAATTCCCTCTGACACGCTACATCTCCAAAAGGACCCGGCATTATACACAAAAGCAGCCCCTTTGAAATATGAATAAACTCGATTGTGGCTGTTTCATACAGGTTGTGAATAAAAAAAAGGGCGGTAAAAACCGCCCTTTGATCGTTATGCTGACTGATCCGCTTCTGGCAGATCATCCGCTACTTTGTTTCTGCTCTTACTGCGCAAGCGATCCCGCTGCATTAACTCAATCTCACGCGCACCTGAAATCACCACATTGTCATCAGGCACATAATCAAGTTCCATGTTCACTTTGTCATAATCGACTGAGTTGAGGATCACCCTGATGGCATTCAGACGAGCCAGATGTTTATCGGTAGAGCGAATCACAGTCCACGGTGCTGAGGCAGTATGGGTGCGCCTAAGCATCTCAAACTTCACCTTATCAAAATCTTCCCAGCGCTCCTGCGCCTGCACATCCACTTCAGAGAGTTTCCACTGGCGCAGTGGATCATCCTTGCGGCGATCAAAGCGCTTCTGCTGCACATCCTTGGTTACACTGAAGTAGATCTTCACCAGAATGGTGCCCTGACGTACCAGATCCTTCTCAAAACCACCGACACCCTTCATGAAGTTCTTATACTCGGCATCGCTGCAGAAGCCGAACACCGGCTCTACCATCGCACGGTTGTACCAGCTACGATCAAACATGGCGATCTCACCACCATGTGGGAACTGGGAGACATATTTCTGGAAGAACCACTGCGTGCGCTGCTCATCAGTCGGTTTGCCCATGGCAATGATGCGATAATGTTTCTCATTCATGTAACGGGTAACACGGCGAATGGTGCCGCCCTTGCCTGCTGCATCCCTGCCCTCAAAGAGGATAATCATGCGCTGATTGGTCTGTTCCAGATGCTTCTGCAGATTAATCAATTCCGCCTGAAACGGTTTAAGCTCCTGCTCCTGCAGATATTTGGTGAGAACCTTCTTCACCTTCTCATCAGTAAGCTCATTTTTTTCAATCAGCCGGTCATAACACTTGGCCTGAGCTTCTGAGCCATCAGCTTCATCTGTTTTAGGGGTGAAATCAGCATTAACCAAGGTAGTCATTATTATTCTCCAGGGGTTGAATTGCTCACGCGGAGCGGTTCCGCAAGAGGGGTAGCATTATACACACCCTGAGCAAATCTTGAAGCCTCAAATTGCACTCCGACAGTTATCACTACTACAACACGACCATAAAACAGGCAAGGGTATGATCAAGCGCTCCCTTGCCTGTCTGAGGAGGCCATTTACCCTTTTTTCTTCCCCTTGCTGCGCAACCTCTCCTTCTGCATCAGTTCAATCTCTCTTGCTCCGGAAATCACAATCGTGTCATCCGGCACATAATCGAGCTCCAGATTGCTGGTTTCATACTCCACAGCGTTAAGGATCACTTTAATGGCATTGAGGCGGGCCAGGTGTTTATTGGCAGAGCGGATAAGCGTCCACGGTGCAGCTGCAGTGTGGGTATGCTTGAGCATCTCGAACTTCACCTTATCAAAATCGTCCCAGCGCTCCTGCGCCTGCACATCCACCTCGGAGAGCTTCCACTGCCGTAGTGGATCATCCTTACGACGTTCAAATCGTTTCTGCTGCATCTCTTTGGTCACACTGAAGTAGATCTTCACCAGAATAGTTCCCTGACGCACCAGATCCTTCTCAAAGCCGACCACACCGGTCATAAAGTTGTTATACTCCTCATCCGTGCAGAAGCCGAACACCGGCTCCACCATAGCGCGGTTGTACCAGCTGCGATCAAACATCGCGATCTCTCCACCGCGGGGAAACTGGGAGACATACTTCTGGAAAAACCACTGCGTGCGCTGCTCTTCGGTCGGCTTACCCAGCGCAATAACGCGATAGTGCTTCTCATTCATATAACGGGTCACACTGCGAATGGTTCCACCTTTGCCCGCGGCATCCCTGCCTTCAAAGAGAATAATCATGCGCTGCTTGGTCTGTTCAAGGTGTTGCTGAAGGTTAATTAGCTCAGCCTGATAGGGTTTAAGCTCCTGCTCCTGCAGATAGGAGGTGATGATTTTCTCAACCTTACTATCATCAAAACCATGTTGATTGATCAAGGCATCGTAAGGCCTTGTCTCCGGATTTGAGCTACGCTGTGAACTCTCTTTATTCTGATTCTCATCATTAAACGGTGCATCCATCATGCATACTCCCTGAGTAGAGTGTCGCCCCTATCTACAGAGGACGAAATATTCTACACTGCAAATCCACAATTAATACACAGGAATATGGATCTGTGCCGAAATTAGATAGCGATTTCCTAAACACCACGGCAGCATAAGCAGATGGAATTTGTCAGCCTTATTTCAGATGATGCACTACCCGAGAACAGCGCTCTTGTCGCGGCTATTGATGTCGGCTCCAATGCCATGCGTCTTGGTATCGCCATGCAGGATACCAGCGGCACGCCGACACTGGTTCAGCGCTACAGAGAGCCGGTTCGTCTTGGTCATGACGCTTTTACCAGCGGTACCTTCAGCCCGCAGACCATGGAAGATGCGCTGGAGGCATTCCGGCAGTTTCGCCGCATCCTTGATCAGCACCAGATTGAGAAATACCGCGCCACGGCGACCAGTGCGATGCGTGACTCCAAAAATGGCAGAGAGCTGGCCAAACGTATTTTTGATGAAACAAACATAGATCTTCAACTGATCAGCGGCGAAGAGGAGGCACGACTGGTGCACTACTCGATCAGCCGCCGTGTCGATATGGAAGATAAGTTTACGGTACTGATCGATATGGGTGGCGGCAGCGTTGAGGTCACCACATGTGATGATGGCGAAGTGATTGGTGCCCAAAGCTTTAAGATCGGCACCGTTCGCCTGCTGGAGATGCTCGGTCAGGAGGGTGATTTCAACACCCTGCTCTCTGAATACCTCGATGGCACACGCAAAAAACTTCGCGAACAGATCGGCAGCCGCAAGGCCGACAGCTGCATTGCAACCGGTGGCAATGCTTCTGCCATCGGTGAGTTGGCTTTTCAGATTCTGGGAACTGAATCAGCAGCCTGCATCCGTCGCAAAGAGCTGAAAAAACTGATCAGAAAACTATCCAAACTCAGCTTTGAGGAGCGTGTTCGTGATCTGGGGCTGAGGCCTGATCGAGCCGATGTAATCCTGCCTGCTGCCATGGTGTTTTATGAGATTATGAAGCTCTCCGGCGCCAAGAAAATGGTGATGCCTGATGCCAGCCTGCTCGATGGCATTGTTCTGGATATGGTGGACAGCGAAGAGCAGACCTTTGATTCACAGCGTCGTAATCTCATTGCATGGGCACGCAGTCTGAAAAACAAATACCATGTGGATCGTAAATATGGCAAAGAGGTGGCAGGTCTTGCGCTGGTACTGTTTGATCAGAGCCGTGAACTGCATGCCCTACACCATCGTGACAGACTTCTGCTGGAGGTCGCAGCCCTGGTGCATGAGATCGGCATGTATGTGCGCGTCGGCGGTCACCACCGCCATGCCGCCTATCTCATATCGGTAGCACCGCTGCTCGGCTTAAGTGATAATGAAAAACAGATACTCACCCAGCTTGTGCGCTATCAACGCAAAGGCAGCCCCTCAGATAGCCACAAGGAGTTCTCAGAGCTATCTAAAAGTGCCCAGTTGAAGGTGTGGCAACTCAGTGCCCTGCTGCGACTGGCTATCGCTCTGAACAAGGAGCGCCGCAACCGCATCAGTCGCTTGAGTTTGAATGTTGAGCCGGAGACCGCAGCCCTGAATATCGAAGGCAGTGGTGATATGTTGCTGGAACGCTGGGCCGCCCTTCAGACCGCAGACTATTTCAGAGAAGCTTTTGGCCTGCCCCTGCACATCGACCTCGAACAACCAAGTTAAACCCTACTCTTTCAAGGTTCCCAGTTTCTGCATCAACATCACCTGCGCATTTTTTATCTGCGTCCGACTCTGCACACGTTGATATGAGCCATCGGATTTCAGCTGCCATGTTGCCGCATTATCAGAGAGGTAAGGCGTCAGCCCCTGAGCAATCACCTCTTTTTTCAAGGCGGGATCGCGCACAGGGAAACAGGTCTCCACGCGCCTGAGCAGATTGCGGCTCATCCAGTCCGCACTGGCACAGAACACCTCTGAATCACCACCATTGTGGAAATAGTAGATACGGGTGTGCTCAAGAAAACGACCCAGCACCGAACGCACACGGATATTTTCTGAAATCCCGGTTATGCCCGGACGCAGGCAGCAGATGCCGCGCACAACCAGATCAATTTTCACACCGGCCTGGGAGGCACGATAGAGCGCCCTGATCACTTCAGGCTCTTCTAGCCCGTTGATCTTGGCGCGAATTCTCGCCTCGCCTCCGCTACGCGCAGTTTCCGCCTCGCGGTTGATGCGCTCAATCACACCCTTATGCAGCGTAAACGGTGCCGATAACATCGCTTTCAGGCGCATGGCTTTGCCAAGCCCGGTCAACTGCTGGAACAGTTTATGCACATCCTCACCCAGTTCCGGATGACAACTAAGCAACCCGAAATCGGTGTAGAAACGACTGGTCACGGTGTGATAATTACCGGTACCCAGATGCACATACCGACGCAGTTTGCGACCTTCACGGCGCACCACCATCAGCATTTTACAGTGGGTTTTATAACCCACCACACCGTAGACCACCTGCACACCGGCAGCTGAGAGCTTGTTGGCCAGGGCAATATTCTCCTCTTCATTAAAGCGTGCCATCAGTTCGATAACTGCCACCACCTCTTTGTTGGCACGCGCTGCCCGTACCAGCGCATCCACCAACGGCGAATCGGGCACCACCCGGTACATCGTCTGCTTGATCACCAGCACATTCGGATCAGCGGCTGCCTGATTAAGCAGCTCCACCACCGGTGCAAAGCTCTGGAAAGGGTGGTGGAGCAGCAGATCACCCTGCTGAATCACATCGAACATCGTGAACTCTTCATCGCGCAGTTGTGCCGGGACCCCGGCCTCAAATACCGGGTATTTCAGATCGGGCCTGTCGACCTCATCATAAATAGCTGCAAGTCGATAGAGGTTAACCAATCCATCCACGCGGTAGAGATCCTGATGGGCGAGTGAAAACTGCTCTAGCAGAAACTCAACCAGCTCCTGCGGACAGCGCTGTGATACCTCAAGACGTACCTCTTTGCTGAAACGGCGCTCCAGTAACTCACCGGCAACTGCCTGTTTCAGATCAACAAGCTCCTCCTCATCGACCAGCAGGCCACTGTTTCGGGTAATGCGGAACTGATGACAGGCTTTGGCCTCCATGCCGGGAAAAAAGTCACCGACATGGGCATGAATGATCGAGGAGAGCAGTACAAAATGATCTCCGGCACCGGCAATCTCCTCTGGCAAGCGGATCACCCGCGGCAGCGAGCGCGGTGCCTGCACAATGGCGTAATGAGCTTCGCGACCAAAGGCATCCTTGCCCTCCAGCGAAACAACGAAATTTAGAATCTTGCTGAGCAGGCGCGGGAAGGGGTGAGCCGGATCCAGCCCGATCGGGGTCAGCAGAGGCAGCAGTTCACGACGGAAGAAGCGGCGAATCCAGACTGTCTGCGCTTCACTCCAGTCAGCTCGGCGCAGAATCCGGATATTCTCCTCTTCCAGTGCAGGCAGTAGCGACTCATTAAGCAGCGTATACTGATCGGCCACCAGTGCATCCACACGACCACGCACCTGCGAGAGAATCTCACCGGCAGTCAGTCCATCCGCCGCCGTTGAGAGTGAACCCATGGCAAGGCGATGCTTCTGCGCTGCCACGCGCACTTCGAAAAACTCATCCATATTGGTGCTGCTGATACAGAGAAACTTCAACCGCTCCAGCAGCGGCAATGCGCTGTCGGCCGCCATCTCAAACACACGCCGGTTGAACTGCAACATGCTCATATCCCGGTTCAGATAGAGGTCGCTATGGTCAAGTTCTATAGTTGGCTGTTGGCTCAAAATATCTCCTCACTGTAGATGGTTCACTGCAGTTGTGCAGAGCATAGCAAATGACCATGGCACGACCATGACAAATTGTTGTCATCAAGTTGCCATGCATACCTGTCAGTATCACTGCAGAGGAGTGAAAGCCATATGCAGCAACAAAAACAAGCCGCCATCATTGCACAACAATCTCAAGCCTGCCATCAGATTGGCGAACTTTTACATAAACATGGTTGGAAGATGACCATCCTCCCCCCCAATAGCGGCTTTCACAATCTCTGCAGACTACAGCCCGGGATATTTATCGCCGATATTGATGATCCCGGTTGTCGAGGCATCGCACTGCTTGAGTGGTATAAAAAATCTAATCCAACTGCGACCACCTATGCGCTATGCAAAGGTGTCAATACACCTGTAATGCGTCTGGCCAGAAACAGAGGGGTAAGCGGCTTTTTCTATTTCAACAGTTCCGGTAAAGGGCTTGATGAGCAATGCGGCATGGGCAGGTTACTCCTACATCAACATCACAGCCTCTCTATACCTCCATGTCACAGCGCTGTCATGCGATTGTCATCATGATCACACAATAGATCTACACGCTGACCAACAAAAGGAATCGATCAGAACTACGCTGAAATAAACAAGGAGAGAGAGATGTTTAATGACGATATTGATCTTGGTAAATTAATGAGAAGTTATGCCTATATGAGCCCGCATATTGCGCACTCGGAACTGGGCTGCTTTATGGATCTTCCCTATGAACATGAACTGGATGATGAAGCGAAGTTTTCCGAAGAGGAGTAGAGCAGCAACAATCCTTCTGTTGACCCTGTAGCCAAGCACGACACAATATCCAGGTGTCCACAGCTTCTGATCACAAGGTCTTCTCGGTTACCGAACTTACTGCCCGTATCAAACAGATGCTGGAGCAGGGATTTGCGCATGTGCAAGTGACCGGTGAAGTCTCACGACTAACTAAACCATCTTCCGGCCACCTCTATTTCACCATCAAAGATGCACATGCTGCGATCTCTGCAGTGGTTTGGCGCTCGGCTGCCCTGCGCCTGAAAACCCTTCCCGAAGAGGGTGGTGAATTCACCTTTACCGGCCACCTCTCTCTCTATGAGCCGCGCGGTAGCTACCAGCTGGTGGTGACCAGGATTGAAGTTGCCGGGGCAGGCGCACTGGCTGCAGAGTTTGAACGCAGAAAGCAGCTATTTAGCGAACGCGGCTGGTTTGATCCGCAAAGCAAACGCACACCACCTTCACTACCCAAACATATCGGTATTGTCACATCCCCCACCGCCGCTGCATTTGAAGATGTCAAAAAAGTATTGGCCACACGCCCGGCCTGGCTACAACTGACCCTCTCCCCTGCATTGGTGCAGGGAAGCAGTGCACCAGCCGCCATCGCTGCTGCCATCAGGCGACTGAGCAGCATGGATTCACCACCGGATCTGATCCTGCTGGTGCGTGGCGGCGGTAGCATTGAGGATCTCTGGTGTTTTAATGATGAGATCACCGTGCAAGCTATCGTGGATTGCCCCATTCCGATCATCTCCGGCGTAGGCCATGAGATCGATACCACGCTGGCTGATTTTGCTGCTGATATTCGTGCTGCCACCCCCTCCAATGCTGCAGAGATCGCGATCCCATCCCGTGATGAGCTTCGCAAACAGCTGCCCCGCCTCGCTGCTCTGCGCGGACTGATGCAGCAGCAGTTGAGCAGACTCTCTGAGCAGCTGCAGAGCATGCGCTCTCGAGAGCAATCGGCATGGCAGCGCCATTTTGATGCGCGCCATCATAGAAGCGAGCAGGCACGTACGCGTCTGAAACATGCGGCGCAGATCAATATCAGCCAGCTGCGGTCACCGCTGCGCACGATTGAGAAGCGGCTGGCACCACTACAGCCCGGAGCGCGACTGCAGCAACAGCGTTCTGACTGGTCGAAGAGTGCGATTCAGCTCAGCCAGTCACTGCTCAGCGGACTACAGAAACAGAGGCAACGACTGCAAGAGCAGCAGCGTAATCTTAAAACAGAACAGTCCCAAATTGGAGAGCAGCGTCACCGTTTCGAACTGCTGGCCGGTAAACTCAAAGAGCTGGATCCGACTGGTGTACTCAAGCGCGGTTACAGCCTGAGCTACGACAGCAGTGGCAAACTGATCACCGCCGCCGCAGGCCTTGCTACAGGTGATCAGATTCACATCCATTTCCATGATGGCAGTGCAGAGACCGAGGTCAAAAGTGTGAAGGAGAACAATATATGAGATATCTGATCTACAGCCTGCTGCTGATCACAGGTATGACTGGCACAGCCCAGGCCGCAGCATGGCAGGCCATTCAGGGTGATGTGGTCACCGTTGAGACCGCATCTGAGAGCAGCAATCTTCGGCTCTGGTGTTTCGGCAAACGCTGGCCAGCCAAAAAACAGGCTGATGGCAAATGGCGCGGCTGGATTGGCGTTGATCTTAAAACCAAACCGGGGGAGCTACCCATTGAGTGGTCTGATGGTAAACAGGTGATCGCCAGAGATACGCTGATGGTCATCAAGGGTGAGTTCCGCATCTCCCATATTCAGGTCAAAAAGAAGATGGCCGAGTTTGATGCACCAACGCTGGCCCGCATCCGCAAAGAGGTGAAAGCGCTTAAAGCCACCTATGTTGAACCCGTGACTGCGACGCCTGATATCAGGATGTTCGGCAAACCGACTGAAGGGATTGAATCCACCCCGTTCGGCGCTCAGCGTTATGTTAATGGTGCTGCCCGCTCGCCGCACTCAGGTATCGACATAGCCGCAGCAGCAGGTACCGCAATCAAGACACCGCTGGCTGGAAAAGTGCTGTTTGCCGGAGAGATGTATCTTAATGGTAATACGGTAGCCATCGGCCATGGAAATGGTTTAGTCTCCGTCTTTTCGCATATGCGTAAAATCCATGTCACAAAAGGGGCGTGGGTAGAAACACACCAACTCATCGGTGAGGTCGGTGCTACAGGAAGAGCAACCGGCCCACACCTGCACTGGGGCGTCCGGTTTAACATGGCTCGCGTAAATCCGGAAAGCCTGCTATAATCAGATAGCCGATCCAGACCCATGGATGGGACTCATGCAGCAGCGAGGAACAGCGCTGCTTAGAGGGGAAGAGTAATGGAAATGAAAGCACTCATTATCGATGATGAAGATAGCGTCCAGAGCATTCTGACCGCATTTCTCAACCGTTATATCAGTGAAAAAGGGATGCAGAGCGCCATCACCAGCATGAGCGATCCTGTGCAGTCTCTTTTTGAGCTGACCACGCATGGTGATCAGTATCAACTGATTCTTCTGGATGTTCGTATCCCCAAGCTTAGCGGTGATGAGATCTACAGCTCACTTGAGCAGGTCAATCCAAATATTCTCAATCGCATTCTGTTTGTCACCGGTTACCCTGAAGATCTCTATGATCGTTTCCCTGATAAACCCTTCAACATTCTGCAGAAACCTTTCCGCTACAATAGCTTTGCTGAAAAGCTGGATGAAGTGCTCGGCTGATTCAAAGAGCTTCTGATATGAGTGGAGAGACAAACTGGCAAGCATCAGTGATAGAGCATCGTACGGCATGGATTGTAGCTGCCTGCTGCCTGCTGCTTATTTTCATTGCCTCACTTAAACCCGATCTATTCACAACATCACCTGAACAGGTTGCTGAAGCTGAGGTGAAGGAAGAGCGCGCTAAACCGCTGGCTAAACATCTGCCTGCTACCATTGCAGAGGAACCCGAACGGATCGAGCCGGAACCTGTTGCCGAACCGATCAAACCCAAAACAGTTATCGCACCAGCTAAACCTGTTGTCAAAAAAGAGGTTGCCAAACAACCGGTGATCAAAGCTGCCCCTTCTGCAGATGAGCCCGGCAGTGGTTTTTACGTACAGCTGGGTGCATTCAAGGAGAAACCTCGGGCACAGGGTCTGATTGATCAGCTCAGACATCATGGCTGGAGTGGTGTTCTCTCTAAAAAAACGAATGGGCTGTATGCCGTCTGGGCTGGCCCTGAGCAGCAGCGAGCCGAGGCAGACAAACTTCAGATCGCCATTGAAAAGAAGATGAAAACCAGGGGTTTTATCGTTCACCAGAAAGGAACATGAGCGGAAACAGTCGCGGGATTGTAGCCGCTGGTCATCCGGCCACTGCTGAAGCGGGTGCACTCACTCTTAATGCCGGTGGCAATGCCGTTGATGCCGCCATTGCTGCCATCACCACATCATTTATTGCTGAACCTGTTCTCACTGCCGCCGGAGGTGGCGGTTTTATGCTGGTCGCCGACTCCACCAGCCGCGCCACCCTCTATGACGGTTTTGCCCGTATGCCGTTTGGTAAAGCACTGACCGGTATCCAGCCTGAACTGAAAGCGGTACCGATCGATTTTGGTGATACCGTGCAAACCTTTCATATCGGTCAGGCTTCGGTCGGAACCCCGTCACTGCTGGCGATGCTGTTTCATGCCCACAAGGTGCATGGCAAACTACCGCTATCGGAGGTGCTGGCACCGGGTCTGGATGCAGCCAGAAGCGGCATCCGCCTGAATCAGCTGCAAGCCTCATTTATCAAACTTCTCACCCCTATTCTCACCGACACCGATGCATGCAGAGCACTGCACAGACCGATGAGGATTGGGGATAGTTCAGAAGAGTTATGGCGCGAGGGTGAATCCTTCCGCAACCCTGATCTGGCCAATACGCTGGAGATGTTAACGATCGAAGGCATCGATGAGATGTATCACGGTGATCTGGCCAAAGAGATTGTTAAAAGCTGCTCCCCCTATGGGCTGCTCGGCATGGAGGATATGCGAGCCAGACAGGTGTTTGAACGCAAACCTCTGAGCATCGATCTACTTGGCGGCACACTGCTGACCAATCCACCCCCCAGCTCAGGTGGCCTGCTCATCGGTTTTGCAGCCACCATGCTCGATCACCTCTATCAAAACCATGAGACATCAGGCCTGCCGTGGCCGGTTCTGGTCGCTGAAGGACTGCGCGCGGCAAGCCTGTTGCGCCGGGAGGGTTTTGACTCCCGCATCCACGATCCTGAAATCACGCAGCAGATGTTTGAACCCGACCATCTTGAAAAAGCAGCTGCCAGAATCAGCGAACGTTTTCTGGGCATCGGTGATGAAAAATCAAAAGAACCTGACAATCGCCACGGCAGCACCACCCACATCAGCGTCATCGACAAAGATGGACTGGCCGTCTCGATGACCAGCAGCAATGGTGAGGGCTCAGGCATTGTTGTGCCCGGCACCGGCATTCACCTGAACAACATGCTGGGAGAGGAGGATATCAATCCGCTGGGCTTCCACGCCCTGCCCGGTGGTGCCACACTCTCCTCGATGATGGCTCCTTCAATATTCCTTGAGCACGACAAACCCGCACTGGTACTTGGTAGCGGCGGCTCCAATCGTCTGCGTGGAGCTATTCTGCAAGCACTACTGCGCTATCAACTGCTTGGTCAAGATGTTGAATCGGCTGTGCATGCACCGCGCCTGCACAACGAAGGCGACCAACTCGATATTGAACCGGGATTCCTCAATGATCATGAGCGGGAGTTGCTGATGCAGATGGGCTGGAAACTACGCGACTGGCAGAGTCAGAGTGTCTATTTCGGTGGTGTTCACGCCATCACCCGCTCCGCAACCGGCAATATGCATGGCTGCGGCGATCCCCGCCGTGGCGGCGCCATCGCTTTCGCATGACAACTGTTTATATCGCCCTTGGCGGCAATCTCGGTGACGTTAAAGCCGCCTTCATCTCTGCCCGCAGCATGATTGCAGCACTGCCCGACACACGCGTAACTGAATCATCAAAACGCTACCGCACCCCGGCTATCGGGCCTGCCGGACAACCCGACTACCTGAACGCCGTCATTGCCATTGCAACGGAGATGCAGCCGATTGAGCTGCTTGATGCACTACAGGCCATTGAGTTGGCGCACGGTAGAGAGCGCAAAGAGCATTGGGGAGCACGCACCCTTGATCTCGATATCGTTGCCATTGAGCAGGAGATCATCAGTTTGGAAAGACTTTCTGTGCCGCACCCGTTGATGTTTGAGCGTCAGTTTGTGTTACGCCCTCTTTGCGATCTGGCTCCGGAGTGGCAACATCCACAGCTGAAGCTGAGTGCAGCCGAAGGATTGGAGAAGATCATCGCGGCTGGCGAATCGCCACTACCTGAGGGGGAAGCATGGTAACACTGATGGACAAGCGTTTTGGCAAGAGGCCACTGGATCAGTGTCATATCGCCATTGAGGGAGCCATCGGCGTTGGTAAAACCACGCTGACCCAAAAACTTGCCGACAAGCTCGGTAGCACCACTTTTTTCGAACAGGTCGATGACAATCCGTTTATCGAACTCTTCTATCAGGACCCCTCCCGCCACGCCCTCTCTGTTCAGCTCTCCTTTCTCTTTTCACGTCTGAAACAGTGGCAATCGCTGCATCAGCAGGATCTCTTCACACAGGGTGTTGTCAGTGATTTTATCTTCGCCAAGGATCATCTGTTTGCCACAGTCACCCTCTCCGATGAGGAGCTGGCTCTCTATGAGCAGGTCGCTAAGCTTGTAGCTATCGATATCTACAAACCCGATCTGGTGATCTACCTGCAATCCAATCCGCGTGTGATTATGGAGCGTATTAGGGGCCGCAACCGCCCGATGGAGCGCGGTATCAACTCTGACTACCTTCAGAAGGTGATGAGCGCTTACGATCAATATTTCTTCCACTATCAGGAGACACCCCTGCTGATCGTACAGACCGACCGCATGAACTTTGCCGATCAGGATGAGACAATCGATGCCCTGATCGAGCGCATCGGCAACATGCAATCCCACAACGAGTTCTGGGCCGATTACAGCTAGAAACCTGCTTAACAATTACAGTTACAAACAGACTAATTCGAGCTCTATTAGCATTGTAAGCCAGCAACATATATATTTCGCACATCCTGAAAGACGGTACCTACCCTTTTACGAGGCGGACCGAAGCAGAAAGGAATGAGATGACTATAACCAAACCTGTCACCGCAGCGACGCTTTTGCGCGCCAAGCAGCGTGACGAAAAAAGTGTATGGCTGACCGCTACTGATGCGACATCAGCCGCCATCGCCGAGATGGCCGGAGCCGAAGTGCTGCTGGTTGGCGACTCCCTTGGCATGGTATCCCTTGGCTACGACTCCACCCTTCCCGTTACCCTTGATCAGATGATTCACCATACCTCCGCTGTTGTACGCGGCCGCAAGTTTGCATGGGTGGTCTGCGATCTCCCCTTTGGCAGCTATCAGAGATCTGCTGAGCAGGCCTTTGACTCCAGCGTTCGTGTTCTGCAGGAGAGCGGCTGTGATGCGGTGAAAATCGAGGGCGGCCTGCATATGGCCGAAACCATCCGTTTTCTGGCTGAGCGCGGTATCGCTGTGGTTGCCCATATCGGACTTACCCCGCAATCGGTGAAGAAGTTCGGCTCCTATGGCAAACGCGGCAAGAGCGAGAGTGAACAGGCGCAGTTGATTGCCGATGCCAGAGCCGTGACTGAAGCCGGTGCTGTGGCACTGGTGCTGGAGAATATCCCTGCTGAGCTGGCAACCGCCATCACCTCGCATGTGGAGATTCCAACGGTTGGCATCGGTGCAAGTGCCGAGTGTGATGCCCAGGTACTGGTCTTCAATGATCTGGTCGGTATCTCCGAATCCAATCCGCCATTTGCTCCGGCCTATGCCGATGTGCGCAAAGTAATGTCTGACGCCATTGCCCGCTGGAGCGCCGATGTTAAATCCGGTCAGTTTCCGAAATGAGAGTAGCCAACACCGCAGCCGAAATCCGCCGTCAGCTTAAATCGCTGCGCGGCTCTAAAACCATTGCCTTTGTGCCAACCATGGGCTGCCTGCATGAGGGGCATTTAAGCCTGATCCGCAAGGCCAGGCAGATGGCTGATATCGTGGTTGTCAGTATCTATGTTAATCCGTTGCAGTTCGGCCCCAACGAGGATCTGGATCGCTACCCGCGCACCTTTGAAAACGATGCCAAACTGTGCGCCGAAGCTGGTGTTGATTTCATCTTTCATCCCACCACCCTCTATCCGAAGAGTGGCCCGAAAGTCACCCTGAAAGCAACCAAGCTATCGGAGTGCCTCTGCGGGGCATCTCGCCCCGGCCATTTTGATGGTGTGGTCACCGTTGTGAATATCCTCTTCAATATTGTGCAGCCCGATATCGCCATCTTCGGAGAGAAGGACTGGCAGCAGCTGGCAATTATCAAACGCATGGTTTCCGATCTGCAGATGGCCATTGAGATCATTGGCTGCCCTACCCTGCGCGAGTCTGACGGGCTGGCGCTGAGCAGTCGCAACCGCTATCTCTCAGGTGGTGACAGGACGGTTGCTCTGGCCATCTCTAAATCGCTTATTGCCATGCAGAAGATGGCTGCCAGCGGAGAGTCCGATATCGAAGCGGTGAAAGCTGTCGCGACCAGAATACTGCATAACGCCGGCATTACACCGGACTACCTTGATATCCGCAGTGCAGCCTCTCTCAAGATGAAACGTAAACTCAACAGACAACCGGCCCGCGCTTTTATTGCCGCCAACGTCGGCAACACACGCCTGATCGATAATATGCCGCTGCCCCTGGCTACAGATGGAGTAACCCCATGAAATTGACTATGCTGAAATCCAAAATTCACCGCGCCACCGTGACACACGCTGAGCTTGATTATGAAGGCTCCTGCGCCATCGACCTGAATCTGATGGATCAGGCCAATATCCTGCCCTTTGAACAGCTGCATATTTATAATGTGAATAATGGCGAACGTTTCACCACCTACGCCATCACCGCTCCTCGCGGTTCCGGCACCATCGGTGTTAATGGTGCTGCCGCTCATAAAGCCAGCCCCGGTGATCTGCTGATCATCTGCACCTACGCTGAACTGGAAGCCAAAGAGGCTGAACACTTCAATCCGGCACTGGTCTATGTGAATGGCGACAACGCCATCACCCACACCAGCCATGGTCACCTTGCAGCAGTCTGAGCAGCCGCTCTAAGTGCTTTATGCCATTTCCAATATTGAGGTCGGACTTGATGAGAGTGATTCGAGCGTAACCCGCCGCATTGCGCAGCAGTTGAATCTGACTGTAGAGGCGATTTTATCATCGACCTGTTCACGCCGTGCCATCGATGCGCGCAAAAAAACGAACATCCATTTTGTCTGCAGTTATGAGATTGAGGTCGATCAAATCATCGATCCGCTACCCAACAACTGCCGCAAACTTGAACACTCCACCCTCTCCCCGCCACGACCGGAAGTTTTCACCAGAAAGGTTACTGCGCAGCATCATGCTGTAATCATCGGAGCTGGCCCGGCCGGTCTCTTTGCTGCCCTGGCACTGGCTGAATCCGGTATCCGCGTCACCCTGCTGGAACGTGGCAAACCGGTGGAGACGCGCATGCGTGATATCGGTCGCCTGCGCTCTCGTGGTGAACTTGATACTGAGAGTAACATCTGCTTCGGTGAAGGCGGTGCAGGCACCTATACCGATGGCAAACTCTATACCCGCATCAAACACCCCTTCCTGCGCTGGGTACTGGCCGAGTTCGTCCGTTTCGGTGCCAGAGAAGATATTCTCATTGATGCGCATCCGCATCTGGGCACTGATAAACTGGTTCGCATCGTGCGCAATATGCGCAACCACCTGCTTGAACTGGGTGTCGATTACCGCTTTGAGACTCGTGTCGATGATCTGCTCATTGAAAATGGGAAAGTTTACGGTGTGCGCACAGACAGCGGTGATGAAATCAGCGCGGATCATGTGATTCTTGCTACCGGCCACTCGGCCCGTGATACCTTTAAACGGCTGCAACAGCTCGGCATCAAAATGGAGGCCAAGGCCTTCGCTGTCGGCGTTCGTGCCGAACACCCGCAAGCCCTGATCGATGCCATCCAGTTCGGCAACAGAGCCGGTCATGCCAAACTCTCTGCTGCTGAATATTCACTGACCCATCAGGTGGCCGACAAACATCTTGGTCAACGTGGCGTCTACAGCTTTTGCATGTGTCCAGGAGGACTGATTGTACCCTCACCTACAGAGAGTGGAGCCATGGCAGTCAATGGTATGAGTAATGCCAAGCGTGGCGGAAAATGGGCCAACTCCGGCATTGTTGTGCAGGTCACACCTGAGGATATTGCACGTCACGGCATCAAAGAGGATCCACTGATGGGCATCGCATTTCAGAGAGAACTTGAAGTTGCCACCTTCAAAGCAGCGGGTGATCACTATGCAGCCCCAACTATGCGCCTCACCGATTTCGTTGAACGACGCGCAACCGGCAAACTCGCTCCTACCCGCTTCAAGCCTGAAGCCATAGCTACCGATCTCTGGCAGCTGCTGCCACACTGGGTTGCCAATCCACTGGCGGAAGGATTGTTGGGTTTTGATCGCAAGATGCGCGGTTTTGTTACTGATGAAGCCAACCTTCTGGCCAGTGAAACCCGTACCAGCTCACCGATCCGCATTGAACGCAATGAATCGATGCAATCGGTCAATATAGAAGGTCTTTACCCTGTTGGTGAGGGTGCCGGTTATGCCGGTGGCATTGTCAGTGCTGCTGTTGATGGCATGAAAGCCGCTGCAGCCATTATTGAGCAGCATCACAGTTAAAATCAGCGATTCAGGCAGCCTTCACCCTATGAGAAAATCGATAATATCACTTAAGCGCAGTTTTTTACTCATGCTCTTTGTTGCACTGGGAAGCTGTAGTATTGCCCACTCCGGTTCGCTGTCCGGCCACTCACTCACGGTCACCGCTACCGCCTACAACTCGGTCAAAGCACAAACTCAGGGAAACCCCTCCATCGGCGCATGGGGAGATCGTCTCAAACCCGGCATGAAGGTAATTGCTGTCTCGCGTGATCTTCTGCGCATGGGTTTAAAGCATAATACGCGGGTAAAGATTGACGGCCTGCCCGGTACCTTTCTGGTCAAAGATAAGATGAACAAACGCTGGAGTCGCAAAATCGACATCTACATGGGACGTGATATCAAAGCCGCCCGCCAATGGGGTAAACGCAAAGTAACTATCACCTGGTAGCACTGCTGTGCAAAAAGTAGCCGGACAGGTCCTCATCTCTAGCAAATTTCTATAAATCATTTTTTGACGCCCTCTAAATAGTGGTCTATACCATAGATATGCTTTGTTACAGAGGGAGCTCAAGATGCAGGTAAATGATCAGGTATATATCGCTTATCCCTCTGCTGTTCATTTCAAAACAAAAGAGGCAGCAGTAGGGAAAAAATCTAAACAGGCAGTGAACCAGCTGCTCTGGGGTGATTGGGCACGTGTGGTTAAAGTTGAAGGTGACTGGATTGAGGTTCGATCACGCCATCGCAACGGCTGGGTTAAAAAGGATAAACTTCAGACCAACCGGCTTCTGGAAGTGAACTTTGTCGATATTGGTCAGGGCGATGGATGTCATATTCAGACACCTGAAGACAAAGCTATTGTCATTGATGCCGGTGAAGGCGATAACATGTATCGCTTTCTACGCTGGCGCTTTGGTAAGTTTGCTCATAAATTCGAATTCGAATCATTTATCATCAGCCACCCGGATCAGGATCACTACTACGGCTTCTCGGATCTTTTTAAGCATGACAATGTGCATGTCGATACGGTGTATCATAATACCATTATTGAGCAGGTATACGGTGGCAGAAGCACACTCGGCAGTGAGAGCAAACAGGGAAAAAAGAAATTCCTTACCGGCATCGTACAGAGCATGGCCGAATTAAAGAGTATTACCAACAGCCCTGTGCGCTGCGGCAGGCGCCAGTATCCCAACATGTTAAAAACTGCCGCGGAGTCGGGGCGCGTCAACGATATCATCGGCATGCTGGCCAGTTCCGACTGGAGAAAACCCAACTATCTACCCGGATACAGCCCTGATGATAATCGTGGCATGACACTCAAGCTGCTCGGGCCGGTTCCCCAGCAACTGGTCAACGGCAAAACCGCCCTGCCGAAAATCGGCAATACCGGCGTGACCAAAAATGGCCATTCGGTTGTGCTGCTGCTGGAAATTGGCCATATCAGGATGCTGCTTGGCGGCGACCTGAATGAGCCGTCGCAGGAATACCTGCTTGAGCACTACACCGGTTTAAGCCCGCACCCAAAAACACCCACAGAGGTGGAAACCCTGGTTAGTGAAGGCAGAAAACATTTTCAGGTTGATATAGCCAAAGCCTGCCATCACGGCAGCGCCCATGTTTCGCCAAACTTCCTGCAGGCAACCAACCCGCTGGTGACGATCATCTCCAGTGGAGATAATGAACCACACTCCCACCCCCGCCCCGATACTCTGGGACTTATCGGTAAATACAGCCGCTCAGACCGACCTTTAATCTTCTCCACTGAGCTTGCCAGATCGGGTAATGAAAATATCAAACACCCCAATCTTGTCAGGCGGGAACTCAAAGATAACATCAACAAAGAGATGAATATCATTCATGACTATGCTGCGACAGCCGCCCAAAAAAATGCCGCTGAGAAACGGCTGGATAAACATCTGGAAGTGATTGAACGCTCTGTCAGTAACTATGGCATGATCAATGTGCGAACCGATGGCAGCCGTGTAATTATTGCACAGCGCCTTGAGCGGGAGCGCTCAAAAGCTGTGCGCTGGGACATCTACACCTTCGAATGTGATTCACGAGGTCGCCTTCATTTTATTCACTAGGCAGGTGCGCCAGCAGTTAAGACTGGAGTTGATTCAATGTCTATTGATCCATGCTGTAGAACAACACCTTAGAGAGAGCAAGAATAGACCATTATAATATTATCAATCATTAATAAGTTTTCATTGTCAATTAATTCGATTCTAACCGGAGGAATATAATGTTTGACCTGTCCGGAGCGGACACCCTCCCTCCCCTCCCTTAGTTCCTCCGGACAAAGTTCAACAAAGGGTCCCTCTCTGGGGCCCTTTTTCTTTTCACACTTATCCTTGTCCTATGGTCACTTCGCTGTAACGGTTCGCTTATGATCGACAGAGGCTTTCCCTATTCTGCAAACAGAGATGCAAAAGTTTTTATTCTTGGTTCAATGCCGAGTGTGAAGTCTCTTGTAAAAGCGGAGTACTATGCACATCCGCAGAATGCATTCTGGGTGATCATGGGAGACTTGTTCGATTTTGATGCGGCACTCCCCTATGAAGAGCGACTGGTTCTCCTCAGAGAGAGCGGTGTGGCACTGTGGGATGTGGCACATCAGTGTGTAAGACCGGGTAGTCTGGATAGTGCGATAAAGATGGAATCGGTTGTTGCCAACGATTTCGAGACACTCTTCAAAACACACCGGCATATCCGGGCTATCTTCTTTAACGGGCGCAAAGCTGAAGAGCTTTATCGCAGACTGGTATTGCCAACACTTGCATCGGAATTTCAAACGATTGAACAGTACCTGCTGCCCTCTACAAGCCCTGCCAATGCAGCGATGAATCGCACACAAAAACTTGCAAGCTGGAAAAAAGTCCGCGACACCCTTGAAAACAGCTAAGTTCGCCCCTATCTATTCACTTCACACTATTTATGCCTTACCTCTGCGTACCTTTGCGTACTCTGCGGTGAAAGGTTTTGATTTTGACAAGACTTAAGGAGAACACATGACTGCAACAAAAGAGACCCGTGCCTTTCAGACTGAAGTAAAACAACTTCTGGATCTGATGATCCACTCACTCTATTCGAATAAGGAGATATTCCTGCGTGAGCTGATCTCCAATGCATCCGATGCAGCAGATAAACTGCGTTTTGAAGCAACCACTGATGATGCACTGTTTGAGGGCGATTCCGACCTGAATGTTTTCATCGATGTCGATAAAGAGAACCGCACCATCACCATCCGTGATAACGGTATCGGCATGAGCCGCGATGAAGTGATCGACAATATCGGCACCATCGCCCGCTCCGGCACCAAAGAGTTCTTCGGCCAGTTGAGTGGCGATCAGGAAGCTGATGCACACCTGATCGGCCAGTTCGGTGTTGGCTTCTACAGCTCATTCCTTATTGCTGACAAAGTGACCCTGACTACCCGTCGTGCAGGCCTGGAACATGAGCATGGCGTACGCTGGGAATCTAAAGGCGACGGCGAATATGAGCTGGAGACCGTCAACAAAGAGAGTCGCGGTACCGAGATCACCCTGCATCTGCGCGAAGAGGCCGATGAGTACCTTGATGACTGGCGCCTGAAAACCATCGTGCACAAATATGCCGACCATATCCCTTTCCCTATCCGCATGATGGGCGCCCCTGCCCCGGCTACTGAAGATCAAGAGGCCAAACCTGCTGAAGTGGTCACTGTGAATCAGGCATCCGCACTCTGGACACGTCCGAAATCAGAGATATCTGATGAGGAGTACAACAACTTCTACCAGCATATCGGCCACGACTTCGATGATCCTCTGGCGCGTCTGCACCAGAAACTTGAAGGAAAATATGAGTATTCACTGCTGCTCTACCTACCTAAGCGAGCCCCGTTCGACCTCTGGCAGGCTGAAGCCAAACATGGCGTAAAACTCTATGTGCGCCGCGTATTCATTATGGAAGCCAGCGAAGACCTGCTACCGCGCTACCTGCGCTTTGTGCGTGGTGTCATGGACACCAACGATCTGCCACTGAATGTATCGCGTGAAATCCTGCAGAAGAGCCCTGCCATGGATGCCATGAAGAAGGGCGCGACCAAACGTGTACTTGGCATGCTTGAAGATATGGCAAAGAACAGTGCTGAAGATTTCGCCACCTTCTGGGGTGAGTTCGGCAACTGCCTGAAAGAGGGCATGATCGAAGACTCCGGTAATAGCGAAAAGATCGCTTCCCTGCTGCGCTTCGCCAGCACCGAAAGCGATGAGCAGAACATCTCTCTGAGCGACTATATCGGCCGCATGAAAGAGGGGCAGGATACCATTTATTACATTACTGCCGAATCGCTTGCGGCAGCCAAGCACAGTCCACACCTTGAGATCTTCCGCAAGAAGGGCATCGAAGTTGTACTTCTGCATGATCGCATTGATGAGTGGCTGACCTCTCACCTGACCGAGTTCGACGGTAAAAAATTGCAGTCGATTGCCAAGGGTGAGCTTGATCTCTCTGCTATCGGAGAAAATGCTGAGAAAGAGAAAAAAGAGCATGACGAGAAAGCCAAAGCTGCAGGACCTGCAGTTGAGAAGATCAAAGAAGCTCTTGGTGACAAGGTAAAAGAGGTTCGTACCACAGATCGTCTGACCGAGTCTCCGGCATGTCTGATCTCTGATACCTTTGATATGAGCAGCAATCTTGAGCGCATCCTTAAACAGGCCGGACAGGATGTTCCGGACATGAAGCCTATCCTGGAGATTAATCCTGATCATGAACTGATTCAGCGTCTGGCCAAGATGCGCTCCAAAGACAAAATCAATGATTTCTCAAGCATCCTGTTTGATCAGGCTGTACTTGCAGAGGGTGCACTCCCCGAAGATCCGGCCGGTTTTGTTCGTAAAATTAACGCACTGCTAACACAGTAAAACGCCCACAAAACCAGCCCTTGTTTGAAAATAAAACAGGGGCTGGTTTTTTTCTCAATCACGCCTGCTCCTGCAGAAGATCAACTTCCAAATCAAATAGTGTTGGCATTCTTTATGCGTAAGCCTCAATATTAACTGCTGGGGATGCTGCAAACATGGATGTGACATGCTATTGAAAAAGGGAACTGGAATAGTCTTCGGGCTTGTTTGCCTCGTTGCGCCTTTTTTCGTTTCTGCCAATGCAACCAGCTCACTATGGCTGGATGAAGGCTGGAATCAGATCGAAAAGAACCAGCATGAAGCGGCAATTGCTATCTGGCAGGAGGGCGTTAACAGACTGCCTGATAAGCAACTGTTGGGTTCTCTGGGGTTTTTCTCTGAATATGCCAATGCCCTTGAGCGCCTGAAACTGGCTGGTCGTCAGGAGAAAGTGTTCATCATTCATGACCCTCAGGAGAGCAGAGGTTACCACCTGCTGACGGCTCAAGAGGTTCTCAAGGATATTAATCTCCGACAGATCCAGCTGGCCGCGCTGAAACAGAAAACAGGCATGCAGGGCAAGCTTCTGGCCAATGAATCTCGCAAATTTAAATCACCGCTATCACCTGAAAAACTGGCAATACTCAAACAGCAGGCCCTGACTGAAGCCGAGCAAAAGCGTGCTGCAAAAGCAGCGGCAGCGGCAGAAGCCAGAGCCTTGGAAGAGGCAAAAACTGCCGCCAACCAGCAGAGGATCGCAGCAAAATCAGAGGCTGCCGCAATAAAGAGAAAAGCTGATGCGGATGCAAAAACCAGAGTTGCAACGCTGCAGCTAAAAGCTAAAGCAGAAGCAGTTGCTCTAAAGCAGCAAGCGGAAGTGGAAGCCAAACTGCTGGCGAAACAACAAAAAGCTGAGGCAGATAAAAAAATCGCCGCCATGAAGAGGCTGGCAGAGGCAGAAGCCTATGCCCTGAAACAGAAGGCTGAAGCTGAGGCAAAGGCTGCTATCAGGAGACAGAAAGCCGAAGCTGATGCAAAGATTGCTACCATGAAAAAAGAAGCGGCGGCAGAGGCTACAGCGCTGAAACAGAAGGCTGCTGCTGAGGCAAAAGCTGCAACCATGAAACAGAAAGCCGAAGCTGATGCAAAGATTGCCGCCATGAAGCGAGAAGCGGCGGCAGAGGCTACAGCGCTGAAACAGAAGGCTGAAGCAGATGCAAAAGCAGCAATCATGAAACAGAAAGCTGAAGCTGATGCAAAGATTGCCGCTATGAAGCGAGTGGCAGAGGCAGAAGCAACTGCTCTAAAACTGAAAGCTGAGGCGCAAGCGCAAGCCATTGCATTGAGACAGAAAGTGATAGCCGAGAAAAAAATCAGTGCGATGAAGAGGCAGGCAGAGGCTGATGCGAAAGCTGCTGCAATGCAGAAGAAACTCGAGGCCGAGAAGAAAATAACTGCGATGCGTCAACAGGCTGAAAAAGAGGCTACAGCTCTAAAACAGAAAGCGTTAAGAGATGCAAAACTTGCAGCTGCAAAACGACAGGCAGAAGCAGAAGCAGACTTCTTAGCCATGCGAGAGAGAGCAAAACAGGATGCAAAAAACTTAAAGTTGAAGATTGAGGCCGAAGCCAGGGCTATGGCATTGAAACAGCGCGCCAAGGCTGAAGCAGAAGTTGCAGCGCCAAAGAAAAAGAGTGATTCAAAAGCTAAGGTTACATCAGTTGCAACTCAGAAACAGGAGGTAACTGTTTATGCCACTACTGCAAAGCCCTTACAAACAATGCTTAACAGAGCTTCGCTAGAAGCTGGCAATCCGGACTGGATAGATGAGGGATGGCAATATTTCGAGCAGCAGGATTATGCAACTGCCCTGCTCAAATGGCAGCGTGGCCTCAATGGATTAAGCGGTGATCGACTGCTTGCCACGCTTGGTGCTTTCTCTCAGCTGGGTAACGCTGTGAATCGACTTCAAAAAGTAGGTCCTGAACACAAGGCGATGATTATTCGCTCAAATATGAATGGCAGGGATATCTACTATGTGCTCTCTGCCAGCCATGTACCTGCAGATATTTTTGACCGTCAGGAACAGCTCAAGAGTCTGAAAAAGGCGGCTGGTATCTCCGGCTTCCTGCTTGCCTGTGAGAGTAAAAAATTCAGATCAGGTCCTATATCGGACAACCATTTTGCCAACATCAAGCTCTACCGTAACATCACACCGGCTAAAAAAGTGGTGGCACGTGACATCTGGACGGCTATCGAATCACAATCATTCACCATCAACCGGTTTGAGGTCAGCGGCAACAAACTTCTGCCTACCGACTTCATCCTGATCAGCCTCAGGGACTACTACGGTGATGAACGGCCCCGTTCCGACATCAAACAGATCAGAAATGATGTCATCAGCCTCTACCAGATGTCCGGTTATGCAAAGGTTAAGGTCAATCTGCCCGAGCAGGTAGATGGTGACACAATCGCAATCCAGATTGATGAGAAGCGAATTCGTCACTAATACCTGTCTGACAGCGCTTCATTACATCACCGCGCCACTCATCTCGAACAGCTTCTCATCTGAGAGACGCAGCCGACGACTGATTTCACGACCGATATTCATCTGAATAATGGTGAACTGCTCCAGATTCTCCTCATGCAGCGCAAACAGGGATGCCTGGCTGATCTCTATCGCCCGGCAGTGAGTTCTGGCTATAACCGATGCACTGCGGGGGTAGAGATCAAGGAGTGCCATCTCACCGAAACAGTCACCCTGCCCCAGCTCTCGGGCCACAAGCTCCTGACCATCACGTTGTTTCATGGCTGCGACAACGCCAGATTCAAGGACAAACATTGAGGTAGCACTATCACCTTCATGAAAGAAAAACTCACCCTTCTCCAGATTCAGGATAGATGCCCTCTGCATTAGAAAGATCAACGTCCCCTGACTAACACCGCCAAAGACCGGCATCGACTGCAAAAGTTCAAGCCTGGCATCATCCATCTGCCTGTCAGCGATTACAGATCCAGCGTAAGACCGGCCGGATATTCGAGTGCCTCTTTCACTGCCACCAGAAAACGTACCGCATCAGAGCCATCAATCAGACGATGATCATAGGAGAGTGCCAGATACATCATCGGTCTGATCACAATGGCATCGTTCTCTACCACAGCCCGTTTTTGAATGGTGTGCATACCGAGAATACCACTCTGGGGTGGATTCAGAATGGGTGTTGAGAGCATGGAGCCGTAGATGCCTCCATTGGTGATCGAGAAGGTTCCTCCTTTCAGATCATCCGGGCTCAATCCGCCGCTTCTGGCTTTGCCAGCCAGGGCAAGAATCCCCTTCTCCACCTCAGCCAGAGTTAACAGATGGGCATCTCTCAGCACAGGTACCACCAACCCCTTCTCCGTACTGACGGCAATACCGATATCCACATAATCGTGATAAACAATATCATCACCTTCGATATAGGCATTGAGTGCCGGATATTTCGAGATGGCATGGCTAACGGCCTGCACAAAGAAGGACATAAAACCGAGTTTCACACCATGTTTATCCTGAAAGCTCTGGCCATAGCGGCTACGCAGATCCATCACCGCCTGCAGATTGACCTCATTAAAGGTTGTCAGCATCGCGGCAGTGTTCTGCGCATGTTTCAAGCGCTCGGCAATCCTGCGGCGCAGACGACTCATCGGAACCCGCTCCTGCTTACGGCCCGATGTGGAGATAACACGCTCTCCTGCCGGAGCTTCAGAAACCTTTGCCACAGGTGCTGGTTCTGTTGCTTCGGGCTCGGGCTCGACCTGAGCCGAAATCTCCTCAACCTCAACCTTCTCAGGCGTAGTTACGGCTGCTTCAACTGCTGCTGAAGAAACTTTCGCCCCTGTCGCAACCTCGGCACTATCATCGATATAAGCGATCACTTCACCGGGTTCGACAATATCCTCAACCTTTTTCAATATTCCTGTCAGTACGCCGCTATCAAGGGCAGTGATCTCCATGGTGATCTTGTCACTCTCGATCTCGGCCAGCACATCATCAACGGCAACAACATCTCCCTCCTGCTTGAGCCAGGCAATCAATGTCGCTTCGGTCTCGGACTCTCCGAGGCTGGGTACTTTGATTTCAACTTTCATCATCTACTCCCTTGATTAGCCGCATCATATCTGTGTCTGTCATACCAGCACGCCTCTGTCCCCTCTGCGAATGCAGCGTTGAGCAGCTGTTCCAACTCCTGTTTATGGCGTTTGGCCGAACCCACTGCCGGTGCTGCCGACTCGGCTCTGGTCACACCAAATATCTTCTGATTGGACAACAGCGCCTGCCTGATCGGACTATTTACAAAAAGCCATGCCCCCTGATTAACCGGCTCCTCCTGAACCCAGAATATTTCACTGGTCTCGCTGTATCGCTCTAGCTCAGCCTGCACCTGATCTGCCGGGAACGGATAGAGCCGTTCGATACGCAATAGCACAACATCATCAATCTCTCTCTTCTGTCGTTCAGCCAGAAGATCGTAATAGACCTTTCCTGAACAGAAAATAACACGTCGTGGCGTCGATGTTGCAAGATGCCTTTCACCCATCACCGGCAAGAAAGAACCCTCCACAAAATCAACCATGGGTGAAAATGATAGCTGATTACGCAGCATACTCTTGGGCCCCATCATGATCATCGGCTTACGTACCCGGCTCATCAACTGGCGGCGAAACATATGAAACAGCTGTGCCGGTGTACTGGGATAGACCACCTGCATATTATTTTCTGCACAGAGCTGCAGGAAGCGTTCAAGCCGGGCTGAAGAGTGCTCTGCACCCTGCCCCTCATAGCCATGCGGAAGCCAGAGGACAAGACCGGACATTCGATTCCACTTGGTCTCACCTGCAGCAATAAACTGATCTACCACCACCTGGCCGATATTGGTGAAATCGCCGTACTGCGCCTCCCAAATCACCAGCGCTCGCGGCTCTGCTACGGAGTAACCGTACTCATAACCCATCACCGCCATCTCGGAGAGCATGCTATCGACCACAATAAAGTGGGATAGTGGGCCATTCTCCACCTGTCGCAGTGGAACAATGCTTTTACCGTTTTTCTGATCATAAACCACAGCATGACGATGAAAAAAGGTACTGCGACCAGAATCCTCGCCAGTCAGGCGTACCCATCCACCCTCATGCACCAATGAGGCATAAGCCATCGCCTCCCCGCAACCCCAGTCGATGGGCAGCTTGCCATCCATCATCTGGATACGACTCTCATAAATCTTCTCTACCCTCGGATGCATCGAGAAACCGGCAGGAAGGCGATGCACTCGGCGCGCCAGATCGGAAAGAAGCTCTGCATCAAGTGCGGTATCAGGCTCCTCGGCACCTTCAAAAACGAAACCTTCCCAGCGCCCCTGCAGACTATTTGCCGGACTCGGAGCTGGTCGATTACTGGCACGCCGCACCTTATCCATGCAGTCGCGATAAGTGCGCACCATCTCATCGCTATCTTTTTCACTAAGAATATGATCAGCAATCAGACGATCCCGATAGAGTTGTTCCACAGTTGGATGTTCGCCGATCCGACGATACATCAGCGGCTGTGTCACCTCTGGTGAATCAGTCTCGTTATGGCCATGCCGACGATAGCAGATCAGATCAATGACAATATCTTCATGGAAGGTGTTACGATACTCCACAGCAATCTCAGCAGCCAGACAGCACGCCTCAGGATCATCACCATTCACATGCAGAATCGGAGCCTGCACGATTTTGGCGATATCAGTGCAGTAGGTGGTAGAGCGCGCATCAAACGGATTGACAGTAAAGCCGATCTGATTATTCACCACAATATGGATCGTACCACCAATACGGAAACCACGCAGCTTGGAGAGTTGCAGTGATTCGGCGACCACTCCCTGCCCTGCAAATGCGGCATCGCCATGCACCAGCACACTCATCACCTCAGTCTTCGATTTATCCTTACGTCGACACTGACGAGCCCTCACACTGCCGAGTACTACCGGTGTAATAATCTCAAGGTGGGATGGATTAAAGCCGAGCGAGAGATGCAGTGTTCCACCGGGAGTACGTACATCTGATGAGAAGCCCATGTGATATTTCACATCACCCTGACCCTGAGCAGACTCCTGAAACTGCGTGCCTTCAAACTCGGAGAAGATATCGGAGAGCGATTTACCCATGATATTAGCCAGCACGTTCAATCGACCACGATGTGCCATGCCCATGATAATCTCTTTGGTGCCGTTACTGCCTGCACGCTGAATAAGCGCATCGAGCATCGGAATCAGACTCTCGCCGCCCTCCAATGAGAAGCGTTTCTGGCCGACATAACGGGTATGCAGGAAACGTTCAAACTCCTCGGCATGCATAATCCGGCCAAATATATGTCTGCGTGTATCGGCATCGTAATCAGCTCGCGAGCGAATACGTTCAAGCCGCGACTGAATCCAGTGACGACGTGCTGAATCGGTGATATGCATGAACTCCGGCCCGATATGGCCGCAGTAGGTCTGCTTGAGAAGCTGGATAATTTCACGCAGTGGCATCTGCCTGTCACCGGTCAGATCACCGGTTGGAAACTCATGCTCAAGATCAGCCTCAGAGAGTCCGTAATAACCCAGATCCAGCTCTGGGCTGGATGGGCGCGGATCAAGTCGTAGCGGATCAAGTCGTGCATGCAGGTGTCCATGCATGCGGTAGGCCTGAATCAGGTAGATGGCTCGGGATGGATATTCGATATCACCGCGCCCGGCAAGCGAAGGTATATCGTCGAAAAAACGTTGAGCCGTTCGCGCTTGCGGACGCATCGAATCAAGCATTAACTGATGTGATGTTGTTGATTCCCTCAGCTCTTCCAGTTCAGAAAAGTAAGCCACCCACTGCTGATCCAGCGATTCAGGATCTCTGAGATACTGCTCATAGAGCTCTTCAAGATAGGAGCTTCCTGCACTGAACAGTTCATCCTGAATTCCGGTATCATCTGCCTTTGACTGACTCACAAAACCTCCAGAGATCTCATACCCATTTATAGACTCACAACGCCAGATTGACCAGAGCTGATTATCCCCTACAGCAGATGCTTCAACCTGTACCAGAGTAGTCCCAGATATTCATGCAGGCCATCACAACTCTCAGAGAAAACATTCCAGCGCGGCAGATAACTGCGCAGATCATAAGGCTCTCTCTCAACTTTGTAATCACAGGGGGCAGCAATCACCTTTAAACCCTGACTCTCAAAAGACCAGACCGATCGCGGCATATGCCATGCAGTGGTCACCAGAATCACCGTAGAAACGTCTTGTTCTGCAAGTTTTGCTTTGATGTTCATAGCGTTTTCCCAGGTGCTTCTGGCAGCGGCTTCAATATGAATCGCTGATTCAGCAACACCGAATCTTTTCAGCCAGCGCTGCATCACCGCCCCTTCGGGTTCAGTTGTCGTAGATAGTACGGCACCACCGGACGGGTAGACATCAAAGCCTGTTTTCAGAGCCAGGTCGGCCGCATAGAGGGTACGCATCATGGCAAAGCTGCTAAGGCTATCCCTGCCTTCATACTCCGGCGCCTTCTCATAAAGGCCTCCGCCAAGCAGTACGATGGCCAGCTTTTCATCTGCAGGAAGTTGCTCTGTCTGAAGTGGCGCATACGCCTGCTCCAGTGGATTAAGGAGTGTATCGCGAACAGGTTCGGTAGAGAGCAGCCAGAACAGTAGCAGTGCCAGAAAAACAAGCAGCCGGCCCCAGAACCGTTTGTAGAAAATAAGCCCAAGCAGGGCCAGAAGGATCACTCCTCCCGGTGGCAGAAGAAGCTGCGACACCGCTTTACTTAGCAGCAGACTCATGAAGAAATCAAAATACTATTTTAGTTCCCTGAACTCTTATTTCGTCTCTTCTTCATCGTTGCCGACAACCCAGTCATAGGCATCGCCAGTAGCAGTTACAGTACTATCCCAGGCGGACTCCATGGTTGCACATGAACTCAACAGAAATAGTGAAACAATCAAAGCAATCATTAAACGCATCGTTATCCCTCACATATACCCTTTATCGAAAAAGCACCTTCTTACACATCTAAAGGTGCAACCACCCGTCATCATGATTATCAGACCAGATTCATCAAGCCTTTCATGACCATGTCGGTATGACTGACAATGCCAACAATCTTGCCCGAGCCATCAACAACCGGTGCGCGTGAAATGCCGAAACGGGCAAACAGGGCACTGGCATAACGGATATGCATATCAGGATGAACCGTAAGTGCAGGTTTGGTCATCACCTCATAGATACTTGTCCGGTCAGGGGATTTGTTTGCCGCCAGCACCTTTTTCGCAATATCTGAGAGCAGCACGATGCCGTACTCATCTTGCTCATGCCGCTTATCTACAATCAGGCTTTTGGTGTCAACGTAACGCATCACCTCCAGCGCCTGGCGCACCGTAGCCATACCCTCGACGATGTCATAGTTCTGCTTCATCACATCCCGTACGGTAATGATCTTCTGCTCACTCATAGCTTATCCTCCACTTCATCAAGCAGACACATGATCTGCCCTCCCATTCCGATGGCATCCTCTACATCTACCTGAAATGCTACGCCCGAACCGGGGTTATCTTCAAATCCAGCCTCTTCAGCAATGCGTTCCAGAATTTTCCGGCTCAGATGCTCCTCAACCAGAAACAGTAGCATATCCCTCTGCGACTCCAGAGTCAGCCCGAAGAAGGTCTTTTGCGGGTTCAGCCCCTCACCCCGAGCATCACCAACAACCGTAGCTCCCGTGGCTCCGGCCTCTCTGGCAACACGCATGATCTCATCTGTTTTGTCATCTGCGACGAGTGCAATCAGTAGTTTAAAGCGCATCTTCTCCTCCTGTCTTCTGTTTCTTCTTTTCCAACCAGCGACTGATCTGGGCATAACCCATCACACTCATAATTGGAAAAACGCTGGCAAACGCGATCAGACCGAAACCGTCAATCAACGGGCTTCGACCTGGGATTGTTGCCGCCAGCCCAAGTCCAAGGGCTGCAAGCAACGGAACTGTTACGGTTGAAGTGGTAACACCACCGGAATCATAGGCCAGTGGAATAATCATTTTAGGTGCCCGCATCGTCTGCAGGATCACCAGCACATAGGCCACTACAATATAGAGCCAGAGATCGGTGCCCGTGACAATGCGAAAACAGCCCAGTGACACACCGATAGCCACGCCAAGCGATACGGCAAGTCTCAAACCCCATGCCGAGATCGCACCACCGGATACCTGCTGCGCTTTCATGCCCACTGCGATCAGGGAGGGTTCGGCAAGCGTGGTTGCCAGGCCGATTGCGAAGGCGAAGGCGTAAACCCACCCATAATCCTGCCAGCGAACCGTTTCTATCACGGTGATGCCATCTTTGTAGAGATCACCATATAGAAAGGCCGGATTGGTAAGCTGGGTTGCCATCACCTCACCGAGCGGGAAGATCGCCTCTTCCAACCCCATCAAAAAGAGAGCCAGACCCAGCAACACATAGATAAAACCACGCAGTACCCGCCAGGCATGGGCGATCTTCTGGCGCAGAACAAACATCTGGAAACCGATCAGTACAAGCGCAATCGGAATCACATCCCGCAGTGTGGACTGCATGGTCTCCAGAAACAGGTCGATATGATTCATATCATGATGCCGTAGAGCATAACGAAAATCATCGGCAACAGTGAGGCGAAGGCGATCAGTCCAAAACCATCAAGCATCGGATTGCGACCTCGAATCGAGGAGGCCAGACCGACACCAAGCGCAGTCACCAGTGGCACGGTAATGGTTGAGGTGGTCACACCACCGGAATCGTAAGCGATACCTATAATCTCATCCGGTGCAAAATAGGTCATCGCCACAACGATGAAATAACCGCCAATAATACAGAAGTGAAGCGGCCAGCCTTTAAGAATACGCAACACACCCAGCACGATGGCTGTACCCACAGAGAGCGCTACAGTCAGCCTCAAACCATCGGCATAGCTCTCCACTGCCTCCTGCGTTGATTCAATGACGCCACCCTGGGCTGCAATCTCAGCCGCCTTGCCGGCAACCGCGATCAGCGCCGGTTCGGCAACAGTAGTACCAAATCCAAGTAGAAATGCGAACAGCAGCAACCAGAAAACATTACCTTTTTTGGCAAAGGCAAAGGCCATCGATTCACCCAACGGGAAGAGGCCAATTTCAAGACCGCGCACAAACAGCGCCAGCCCCAACAGCACCATCAACATGCCAATCAACATCTCTTCCATATTGGGGATCGGCTGTTTAAGCACCAGTTCCTGAAAGAAGAGGATCACCAGAATAATGGGTGTCAGATCCCGGGCTGCTTCAAACAGCGGCCGAAACGGTTGGGCCAGATGACGAAGATTCACAGTGTTACCTGCTCTATCTGCTGAATCATGCGCTCCCCTTGTGGTGAAATTGATGCTTTTCCTATGATATCGCAAGCCTGTTTCTGGTGCAATCAAGGAAGGCTTGAAACCTCGCTGTTTCTCTCAGATAATCCAGCAGGAATTTTTATTTTTCTCCACTAAGAAGCTGCATCGGAGTGAAATCATTTGAAGGCGTGCAAGCATTGCGTATCATGCCTGCACTATGAAGATATCTGTCGCCATTCTCGGAGCAACCGGTTACACCGGTGCTGAACTTATTCGGCTTATTGATGCCCACCCCCATTTTGAGATCGCTCATCTGGGCGCCCATTCACAGGCCAGCAAGTTGGCTGGTGAGGTGTTGCCCGGTGTAGGTGGTCATATTGCAGCCATGACACTACAGCCTGCCGATGCACTACTGCCAGATGAAGTAGAGCTGGTCTTTACTGCTCTGCCGCATGGCGCTGCTGCAGCCAGTGTATTCACTGCGCTTGAGGCTGGAAAAAAGGTGGTCGATCTATCGGCTGACTTCCGGCATAAAACTCACGATGTCTACAGAGCAGCATACGGGGCAGATCATCCTCACCCAGAACTCTTTAATGAGGCGGTATACGGACTGACAGAACATGTTCGTGATCAGGTGGCCTGTGCCAGGCTGGTTGCCAATCCCGGCTGTTACCCCACCTCAGTACTGCTGCCTCTGATTCCACTACTCAAAGCCGGTGTCATCGATACTACATCCTCAATCATTATCGACTCGAAATCGGGTACATCCGGTGCTGGTCGGAGTGCAAAAACCGACCTGCTCTACTGCGAAATCAATGAATCGGTAAAAGCCTACGGTCTGCCGAGGCACAGGCATGCCTGGGAGATGGAAGAGTGGGCCCTTGGTTTTGCAGGTTGCGAAACAAAGGTTCGTTTTGTGCCGCATATCCTGCCCATGAACAGGGGCATGCTCAGCACCCTGCATCTCTCCGGTAGCAATACTGCAAGCTGGTTTGATCTTCTGCAGCAGGCCTATGCTGGTGAGCCATTTGTTAAAATCCTGCCACAGGGAACGCTGCCCTCCACGGCAGGCATCAGTGGCAGCAACCGGTGTGATATCGGAATTGCCCTGCTCAGTGAGAGCGAAGCGGTGATTGTCAGCTGTATCGATAATCTGCTTAAAGGTGCTGCGGGTCAGGCGATCCAGAATGCCAACCTGATGTTCGGCTTTGATGAGACTACTGGCCTGGCCAGACACGCACTCTGGCCCTGATCATTGGCTTTTATAAAATCGCTGTATGAGGCATTCAGTGCCCCCATACATTTCAAACTGACGCAATCCAATGGCAAGCGCACCTTAAGCTTCCGCCTCTATCCAATAGTTCTGCTACTGGCAGCGGCACTGCTGTTTATCATTATCTCTGTGGGCATCATTACCACGTTGGCTCTGGATAAACAGCTGCTTGTTTCCCAGCAGTATCAGATCAGCGAGCTACAGCATCAACAGAGCCTGCTTAGCCAGCAGAACTCTAAAGTTGAAGCGCAACTCTCCCTGCGCGATGCCCAGATTGATGCCATGAAGCAACAGCAGAAGCAGATTGAACATGAGAAGCTGGCCATGCAGAAGCGACTGGATATGTTTAATGATGTGCTGGCTGCCCGTAAAAATAAGGGTCTGCACATGCTTAAACCCACTGCTTACTGGAAGCAGAGTGACCAGATCAGCTACAGCCTGATTCTGGTCAAAGGTCAAAACTTCCCACGCTGGCAGAAGGGCGAACTAAGCTTTTCCGTGCTCAACCCGGAGGGTGAAGAGCTACCACTGCGCAGCCCCAAGGGTAGAGAGAAATACAAATTTGATATGACTACCCAGCAGTTTGTCTCCGGTTCTCTGGTTTGGACAGAGTCATGGCAACCTGAGAATCTGATCATCACCATCGCTGATCTGACTAACCGCAATACAAATCAGTTCACTATCCCTATTCTTAGTCATGCCATGCTTCAGCCAGCCCGGGAGTGATCGATGATTAAACCTTATCTGCACTGGAATCCAGAAATTGCCGACTCCGCTTTTATCGCCGAGTCAGCCGATGTGATTGGCCGCGTAAAAATCGGTACTGACTCCAGCATCTGGTATCAGGCGGTACTGCGCGGTGATGTGCATGATATCGAAATTGGTGAACGCTCCAACATTCAGGATCACTCGATCCTGCATACCAGTGGTGGTGTCTCGCCCTGCATTGTTGGCAACGATGTTACTGTCGGCCACAGGGTAATCCTGCACGGCTGTGAGATTCAGGATCGATGCCTGATCGGCATGGGTTCGATCATTATGGATCAGGCTGTGCTGGAAGAGGGTTGCTTTCTCGCCGCAGGCTCCTTGGTCACCGAACGCAAAATATTGCGTGGCGGCTATCTCTATGCTGGCAGCCCTGCCAAAGAGCGCAGGGAGCTGACGCAGGAGGAGAAGGATTTCCTTAACCGCTCCGCCAGAAGCTATGTTGAAGTCTCAAAAAAACACAAAGGCAGCTGATATGGCTTTTGCCTCTATCGATACCGGCTCCAACACCTTCCGCCTTCTCATTGCTGAACCATCAAGCGGCGCTAAGCCATGGCAACGCGTGGAGTATGCCCACCGCATGACCCGCCTTGGTGAAGGACTGCATCACACCGGTCGCCTTTGCGAAGCCGGCATGGATCGCGCCATTGCAAGCTACAGAGTATTTTCCGAACTGCTGAACAAACACGGCATACCTGCCGAACGCACCTTTGCAGCTGCAACTGCAGCCATGCGCGAAGCAGAAAACGGTCAGGCATTTGCTGAGCGCGTCAAAGCTGAAACAGGCATCGAGATTCAGATCATCAGCGGAACAGATGAAGCACGCATGTCACTTGCCGGGGCAAGCTCGGTTCTCGAACCTGCAACAAGAGAAGATATGCTGCTGTTTGATATCGGTGGTGCCAGCACAGAGTTCATCCGTGCCCAGAACGGCGTTCGTATTGATGATATCAGCCGCAAGATGGGTGTGGTCCGATTGGTCGAAGCTCATCTGCAGAGCGATCCCCCATCAATAGATGATTACGAGGCCCTTAAAGCCGCCGCCAATGAACATTTGGCAGCCGTTGAGGCCCACTGGCCGGATCATCATGCCCCAAGGCATCTGGTCGGCACAGCGGGCACAGTCACCACACTGGCTGCCACAGCACTTGATCTCTGCCCTTATGATGCAGAGCAGATCAACAACTACCGCATGAGTAGAGCTGACTTCATTACTCTTCGTGACCGGCTGCTATCCATGACTCTCGAACAGCGCCAGCAGATTCGCACCATCGAACCGGGCCGGGCCGACCTGATCATTGCCGGTTTAGCCATTGTCGATGCAGTAATGCAACGCTGGCACTACGATGAGTTAATTACTGTCGATGCAGGCCTGCTCGAAGGCCTCTGGCTTCAGATCGCCAACAAGGCTTAGCACATCGTTTTTTCACTTGATGAAGGTATGCATCAGTAAATGACTACTTAGTGGTGAGCGTTAAAAGCCGTTATTCAGTACGGCAACTCTCGAAAACAACTAACACTCTATAATCCTTCAAAATTTGTTTATAGTGCGCGCAAACCAAGCTCAGTACCTTAAAGGAAGCTTATTCATGACAGATTCAAGACCACTTGCAACAACCAGTGAAGGCTGGGTGATTGAAATGATGGATGCTTATGAGGATGCCAAAGCGGCGATCCCGTTTGCTGAGGCTGCAGGCAAAACGATGAGTGAAGCTGATCTGTTTCATATAGCGCCACTGGTCTGTGTGAAGTTTCGCGGCCTTATCGGTTCAGAAGAGAGTCTGACCAATGCGCGGGATGCCGCCATCGGCAGCTATATCGCCAATCAGGATGCGGGCAACAGGAACCTCAACGATCCGATCATGGCTTTTGCGTTCTGCTACATTCTTGCCCACTACGGTCTCGGACTACTGAACGATGAGAAGTGTCAGGAGACACTACAGTTTATTGAAACTAATCTGGCAAAAATAAAATCGGCACTGACAGCGCAATAAGCTCCGGTTAGATCAGCAGTTCAGGGGCTTCACCCTCGGCGACCTCACTGGATTCAGTTTCGCTGAACTGTAGCTGGTAAAGCTCGGCATAGATGCCACCCTCTTCGAGAAGAACATCATGTTTGCCACTCTGAACTACCCTGCCCTGATCAAGCACAACGATGCAATCAGCATCGCGAATGGTGCTCAGGCGATGGGCAATGACAATCACCGTACGGTTCTGCATCAGTGTATCAATTGCCTGCTGCACTAAACGCTCGGACTCGGTATCCAGCGCACTGGTCGCCTCATCAAGGATCAGAATCGGAGAGTCTTTAAGCAGTGCACGGGCAAGAGACAAACGCTGGCGCTGGCCACCGGAGAGGATCGCACCACGCTCGCCCACCAGCGTGTTATAACCATCGGGCAGACGCTCGATAAACTCATGCGCATTGGCGGCACGGGCAACCTCTTCCACCCGTTTCAGATCAACGCCTTCAAGTCCGTAAGCGATATTATTGAGGATGGTGTCGTTGAACAGGATGATCTCCTGCGTCACCAGCGCGATCTGACTGCGCAGTGACTGCTGGGTGGCATCGCGAACATCAATGCCGTCAATCAAAATGCGTCCTTCAGTGGCATCGATAAAACGGGGCACAAGATTGGCCAGTGATGTTTTACCCGAACCACTGCGTCCAACCAGCGCCACAATCTGACCGGAAGAGACTGGAAAACTGATCTGCTTGAGAACCTTCTGCTCACAACCGGGGTACTGCAGGCCCACATTTTCAAAGACAATCGAATCAGCAAAGGGTGCAAGTTCGATGGCATCAGGTTTATCCTGAACCAGAATCGGTTCATCCATCACTTCAAAGATACGTTCAGCCGAAGCCAACCCCTGCTGAATCTCGTTGTTGGCGCGGGAGAGGCGTTTAACCGGTTCATAAAGCATCAGCAGCGCAGCCAGGAACGATACCAGTGTGCCCGGCGTGGTTTCACCTGATGCGACGCGAATACCGCCGTAGAAGAGTACTCCGGCAATACCGAAGCCGGCCAGCAGCTCCATAATCGGGAAAGAGAGCGCATGCACCTTGAACACCTTGAGCTGATGAGCTAGAAAATCACCGGTGAATTTGCGGAAGCGCCCCTGCTCATAGGCTTCCATACCAAAGGCTTTTACCACCCGGATACCGCCAACGGTCTCTTCAAGAAGAGCAGTCAACTCACCCATGGAGGCCTGACCATCCAGAGTAGCATGACGCATCTTGCGACCAAACCGGGCAATAGGATAGATCACAGCCGGAAATACCAGGATGGCAATCATAGCCAGCATCCAGTCCTGAATAAGCACGACAGCCAGCAGGAACACGATCGATATCGCATCGCGCATCAGTGCAGTTACAGCGGTACTCACTGCAGCCTGAACCAGTGTGACATCGTAAGAGAGGCGCGCCAGCAGTTCGCCTGTTTTGCGATGCGAGAAAAAGGCCAGTGATTGTGACGTCAGACGCTCATAGAGCATATTACGCAGATCAAAGATCACCTTCTGACCGATATAACCCATCATGTAGGCCTGACCGAAATAGGCGACACCCTTGAGAAGGTAGAGGCCTATAATGACAAGCGGAATGATATAGATAAGTTCCTGATTCTTGCCACTGAGCGCTTCATCCAGCACAGGTTTCATCATCCATGCTACTGCAGCCGTACAGGCGGCCAGCACCACCATACAGGTAACAGCGATACCCAGACGCCATTTATAGGGGAGCAGGAACGCCAGCAGGCGACGGTAGAGAGCAGTAGAGTTATTCATGTTCAGAGTGTTGGACTGTTCACTGCAAGCTGTTTCTGATCAGCGGCAGATTTTAATCCGGCAGAAGATTTTGCCTGGCCTGTGGAGCTTTTGATGCGCCCCATCTTCTCAAAGAAGTTCATACTGGCGCCAAACAGGGCTGAGGCGAGTCGCTTCTGATGCTTGCTACTTTTCAGCTTCTTCTCCCTGGCCGGGTTGGATATGTAGTCCAGCTCAACCAGAACACTGGGAATCTCCATCGCCCCTAACACCACAAAACGGGCTCGTTTAGGGGTGGAGTACTTAATTGGACCTGCGCCCCTCAACTTACCAATAATCGATTCGGCCAGAATCTGGGAGCTATTGAGGCTATCTCGGCGGAACATATCACCAAGAATCATGTTCACCATCGGATCATCCACCTGATCAATCTCAACACCGCCAATCTCATCTGCCGCATTCTCTTTGGCAGCCAGTGCACGTGCGGCTTTATCCTGGGTCGCACCACGCTCAGAGAGGGTATAGACACTTGCACCTTCAACATTACGCTGGCGCACCGCATCGGCATGAATACTGATCATCAGATCTGCCTTGGACTTGCGCGCTAGTAACACCCGCTTCTTTAACGGCACAAAGTAGTCACCCTTACGAATCAACACCGCTTTCATACCCGGCGTTGCATTAACGATTTTAGCCAGCTCTTTGGCAACGGCCAGTGTCACCTGTTTCTCATACAGTTTACGCGGTCCGACAGCACCGGGATCCTCACCACCATGACCCGCATCAATGGCAATAATCAGCCCCTTTTTCGATTTGGATTCACCCGCAGTTACTGCTGCTTTTTTAGCCTGCTCAGGTCGGGTAAGATCAACGACCAGCCGATAGGGTTTACCCTGCATCGGTTTAAGCAGAAAAGAGCGCGGCTGCACCTTCTCCTTCACATCCATGACAATGCGCAATACATCCGGCGTCGGCTTCCCATGGCGCACAGTCTGCACAACAGGATCGGGCAGCTTCAGATTTTTCAAATCAGAGATGATCTTTGCATGCTCAATATCTATGACGATGCGTTCGGGACTGTGCAGACGGAATACTTTGTATTCGACCTTTTGATTGAGATCAAACACAACGCGCGAGTGATCAGGTGCCGTCCACAGTCGCACATCGCGCACTTCACCTTCAGCCGCAGATGCAAGCATCGGCAGAAGTAACAGTGCAATAAGTCCGAATATGGGCCTGATCGATTTCATCGTAAGCCAATACTTCCTGTAAAGAGGCTGATCAGCAACGCTTCATATTCACTGGCGTCCGTAGGTATCCTCAAAACGTTGAATGTCATCTTCACCGAGATAATCACCCACCTGCACTTCGATCAGCTGCAGGGGTACCTTGCCAAGATTCTGAAGACGATGAACCTCACCAATCGGGATATAGGCGCTGCCATTTTTGGCCACGGTTCGAATCATCTCACCGCAGGTTACCGTCGCGGTTCCAGCCACAACCACCCAGTGCTCTGAACGGTGCTGGTGCGACTGCAGACTCAAGCTGGCGCCCGGCAACACGACAATGCGCTTGATCTGGTAACCATCGGCACGCCCCTCTAAGACAGTATAACTACCCCATGGTCTGCGTACTGTGACATGTTCAAGGTGATAACTATCCTCACCCGTTTTCAGGGCGTCGACGATCTCACGTACACGCTGACTCTCGCCCACCTTACAGAGCAGAATCGCATCGGGTGTCTCCACGGCAATAATATCTTTCAGTCCAACCGCCGCGATCAGGCTCTTCTCACTGCGCAGCAGGGTATTGTGGCAATCAATAGCCAGCACATGACCCACAACATCATTGCCATTTTCATCATGATCAGCCATCTCATGCACAGCATCCCAGCTACCGACATCCGACCAGCCGATATCTGCAGAGACCAGTGATACACGCTGTGAATTTTCCATGACACCATAATCAATCGAGACATCCGGCATCTGATCAAAACATTCACGCAGCACATTCTGCCAGGACTCATCACCATTCCAGCGCTGGCGCATTGAATTCAGCAACGCAGAAAGCTCTGGAATATAACGCTCTACCTCTTCAAGAATCACTGAGGCCTTCCAGACAAACATACCTGAATTCCAGTAATAGTTACCGTCATCAAGCATACGCTGGGCATTTTCAAGATTCGGTTTCTCAACAAAACGAAGAACCTTACGGATACCACCCTCTCCGGCTGCATCAGCCTGAATATAACCAAAACCGGTTTCCGGATCCGTCGGCACAATACCGAAAGTGACCAGTTGATCCGCTTCAGCCACTTTAACTGCCTGCATCAGACAATCCTGAAATGCCTCTTTTTTGGCCACGATATGATCAGCAGGCAGAACCACCATGATCGGGTCCTCTCCTGTCATGTCCTGCATCAGGGCTGCAGCAATGGCAATCGCAGGTGCCGTATTGCGTCCACAAGGCTCAAGAATCTTGTTCAACCCATCCAGCTCAGAGAATGCTTCGCCGGTTGCATGTGACTCCCCGGTCACCACCCAGACATCCTTTTTTTGCACCATCGGCGCGAGTCGACCAATGGTGGCACTGAGCATGCTGTCTACACCGTTAAGGTTGAGAAACTGCTTGGGCAACTGCTGCCTGGAAAGCGGCCACAAACGGCTTCCCGAACCACCGGCCAGAACTATCGCTTTAATTGTTGAACTCATATGATCCCCACCATAATTAAATCAGATTTATGTTTTATTTACTGCTTCGGAACGCTTACTCCACTCTTTAAAACGTTTACTTACATTATAGGTAACAAACAGCCATAACAGGCAGAGCGCAATATTGACACCGACCAGTACCATGGTCGGAAGTGCCAGAAAAGAGATAACCAAAAAGATGAGACCGCCCTGAATCAGGTCTCCAAAGCGGGTGAAAAAGGTATTCACTGCCAGCATACCTTCATAACGTGTAAAGCGGTCCAGCGGCAGAAAGAGAATCTGCTTGGTCGTATTGGCCACCGAATAATCGATACTGTTATCAGCCATCTTAACAATGGCAAACCAGGCCAGAACAGGGAAGGCAAGCACTGAGATATACATCGAGAGATTAATCACAGCCAGACTGATCAGGGCACCGCCGACACCAATAGCCTGATAGAGAGGGCGCACCACAAAGGCCTGCAGTACAAGTGTGGCGATATTCACATAGAGGTAGAAGGTGGAGTAGAACTCACCAATCTCCTTACCACTTTTCTCTGCCGTAACAAAATCTGCAAGCACAAACTCGCCGGTGGAGTTAATAAGATTCAGCAGCACAACCGAGGCGGCAATCCAGCGCAAATAAGGGACATCCAGAACCCGTTTGAGGCCACCAAGCAGATGTTTGAGTGACTCATCATCCACCTTGTCATCCTCATCCTTACGCATCTCAACGTTGGCACCAGGGATAATCACAGCCACAACCAGCATAGCAATGGCCATCAGCATCAATCCGTATGCACCGAGTTCCACATAGAGTGTCTTGGCCACCATCGAGCCAATCATTGCACCAAGTGAGCCGCCAATGGCAATATATGAGGTGAGTCGCTTACCCTTCTCCACACAGTGGTAATCACTGACCATGGTCCAGAACTGGGATATCTGAACCACCGAGAAGATGCCCAGCCAGATAAAGAATGGCACACCGATATCCATGCCCGAAGAGCCAAGCAGATAGAACAGACCGATATTGGCTGCCAGGAAAATAGTAACAATATGGAAAAGTTTATCGCCATGCAGATGTTTGATGATGTGCCCGTATATCGGCACCATAATCAGCAATATTGCTGCCTGAGCCGCCAGCGCATAACTCCTGATCACGGCACTGCCGCCATCAAGGATCAGCTCCTCCCGCACCGGCTTCATGAGATAGTAAGCCAGTAGAATGAGAAACAGTCGAATGGCAAAACGCATGGTGGCAATACCCTCAGGGCTGCGGAAGTCTTCCCATACTTTAGCGATCAGATTTTTCATGCTTCACCATTCATTCAAGCTCCATCTTCACAACAAGAAGATTCAGTCTGTTTCAGCCATGCTGGAATTCATACTCATCCAGAGACTATCTCAAAATCGATATAACTTCATCAGATGCAATGTGAAATCTAATGACAAAACAGCATCACGCCGTTCTTAAACCAACAGTTCTGAAGCCTGCAGTCAGAATTAAAATGGACTACAAGCCACAAACCTATGTGCTTTTCCGGAAGTAAATCGTACACCTTTGGCCGTAAGGGTGTTGGCATACTCATTCACTTCAGTCTTCAGAGGTTTCCAGCGATCGCCATTATACATCCAGAGCTCCAGCTGATTCTCATGCAGTGTCTCAGGCACCTCGGTCCGCCTTGAGTTTTCCTGAGTGTACTCGACCAACAGGTCGCCATTAACAGCTTTTCCTTTCGTAGAGAGCACCCAGGAACGCTGCACGCAACGCTTTGCCTGCTGCCCGGTCGGCAGTGATTTCGGCCGCTGCCCACCTTCAACTTCAAGTGAAAATTTTGTTGTGGATTCTACCGGCCTGTCGAGCATCAGATAACCGGCAAGCAGACCCCAGCTCTGATCTGTCATGCGCAGAGAGTCTCCACCTTTTTTGATTTCACCTTCACCATAGAGATGTTTAGGCAGCGGAGGATCAAATACGATAGGGGCATTCGGATCTGCCGGCACCCACTTAAACTCTCCGAACAGTTTCACGTTCAGGAAGTTGGCATGTGAGGTAACATAATACATCAGCGTTTCATAAATCTTCTTGAAATCCTCTTCGCCATAGGTGAGCAGGTTATCCTTGAACAGCTCCTTACCCATCACCGATGCCAGATTACCAATCCTCGCATGCATTACAGTTGGCGAGAACCAGCCATAGGTCGATTCGGTACCATTAGGCTCCAGACCCAACAGATGCCGGATTCTCTTCTCAATACGGCTGCGTAGCTGTGGATTCTGTAGCGCTTTATCTTTTATCGGGTTACTCGCACCCACATCAGGTGGATACCAGTACTGGAAGTTATCATTAAAGATCGTGTAGGGGCTCTCAACAAAGGCATCGTAGGTGCGTCCGAATGTCAGATTATAATCCCATGGCACTACGGTCCACTTACCCTTTGTCGGATCCCTGTATAACCAGTAGTTCTTATTGTAGGTATCACCATTGGTAACGAGCGAGTTGATCACAATCCAGTTGATGACCGACTCATCCTCAAAATAGTTCGCCAGCACCTTATGCATCTCTTCAACCGAAGCACCTTTAACGGCTTTTGCCATGTCGCTCAATGAACTGTAATCCGCATCCGGTGGCGTAATCTTGTTGAAGCAGAGGGCCAACTGCTCCTGATCAGTGGTATGCAGATCACCACAGTGGAATGCATCTTCGGGCTGGAAGAACTCACCATTCACATCCATATCATTACCGGCCAGGAAGCTATCACCCATCCACTCAACCGAGAGATAGATGCCAACCTTTTCACCGTTATTAAAATTGACACGGGTAAAGTGAACTTCCGGCACCTTCATACCCAGTGCCGCCAGCAATTTCCAGGTCATCCACTCACGCATCATCGCCTTATCAGTAGCCATGGCTCGCAAAGCTATCCTGCGCCGTCCATAGGAGCGGCCGGAATCTTTATCCAGCTTGATGAGTAGAGATTTCTTTTCAAATACACGTGTCGAACTTCCCAGCACACTCAGACGGCCAAGCATCGTTCTGTTCAGTGTAAGCCCTTTGGTTTTCATCTCAAAATCAAAAGAGGATTTATCATACACATCTTTGCGGAAGATCGCTTCGAGATCATCCCTGTCGATGTCGATAAAAAACTCCTCAACAGGCACCCTGTAGAGGGCCTGTTCCAGTGCAGCATAGGAGAAGTTAAATGTTTCGCCGTGTGATACTCTTTCAGCGTAGTTATTCAGATTACGCTTGCTGATGAAATGTTCGCCTTCGCGCAGCGTCAGAGTCGTAGCAGAGATCTCCTTCAATACATCTGTTTTGATCCAGCCGACATGGTTATTGGCAGCCTGCGGATTCACGCGTGCCCAACCGCTCCGGCGCTCAAGCACCACAACAGGCTCGCTCTTTCCGATCCAGCCATTGACCTCGGCACTACTTTTCGCATCAACACGCAAGGTAGAGGTTTTGATCACCTCATAGAGGCCGCCTGCCTGCGGCATATCTGTCGACGATGTCAGCAGTGCAGGAGCAGATGCGGTGTGAGTCACCACCTCAGCAGGAATCAGCAGCGCATTAGTAATCCAGCCAACCTTATTGCTCAGTGTCAGGCGAACCCTCGACCAGTCGCCTTTGCGATCAATCTCACTGGCGGTCTCATTGCGAGCACCCCATGCCACAGCATCAAACTGATTGCCTGGGCCAGCCTTAAGTTTACTTGTCTCTTTGAAGAAAAAGAGTGGTTTCTTATCTGCAACCAGCTTAACTGGAACAGGTTTAACAACCGGCTCAGACTCTGCCAAACCAGCTTTCAGTGGTATAACCGTGGGCTGCAGATCGACTTCAGAAGCTGGGAGTTCAGTCACTGCTGTAGCAGAAACAGGTGTCGCTACAGCTGCAACAGTTGTGGCTCCCGCTACAAGTGGCGTTAGAAGAGAACTTGCAACCCATCCCACCTTGTTACTTAGGGTCAAACGAACTCTGCTCCACGTTCCTTTACGGTCTATCTCGGTCGCCGTCTCGTTGGCTGCACCATTAGCGACCACATCAAACTGACTTCCAGGCCCTGCCCTTAGTCCGGCATCAGATGCAAACAGGTAGCGTTTTTCTGTTGCAGGAGCAGCTATCGGTGCTACCGATGGCGTAGTCGTTGTTACGGGTGCTGATTCTTTTACAGCAACCATCGCAGGCTGCTCCTGCACCTGTGGCGCGCTCTCAACAACCACCGGCGCTGCTGCCCGGACAAGTGCAATAGAGTTCTTGTAGACCCAGCCGATCAATTTGCTTTCCTGCATCTGCATGCGGTACCAACTACCCTGACGAGCCAACTCAACAGCATAGGCACCCGTGCTTGCCCATGAGACCACATCAAACCTGGCATCAGGGCCTGCACGCAGATTTGCATTCTTTTCAAAGCGGTAGAGGTCCTTAGCCGCATCCTGCTCAGCAATCGGGGAGGTTGGCTGCAGATCAGCCTTCACTTCTGCCATTGGCATCTCGACTACAACTGGCGTTAGTGGTGAAGGGGCAACCTCTTCAGCAGGCAACGCAGGCACACTCTCTTTTGCAACATATACAGGCCGATCCGACACTGGTCCCTGATTTAAGGCTTCTGCCTCAATCCAGCCGATGCGGCCACTCTGTTTCATCTGTACTTTCAACCAGTGACCCTGCTGATCAAGTGTTACAATCTCAGCGCCGGACCCTACCCAACCCAGAACTTCAAACAGTGCTCCCGGCCCTGATCGAATGGTCGTTGTCTGAACAATCTGAGACGCTTCACCCTGTTGGATTTCAACGGCAGCAACCGTTGCCTCAGGTTCGTCCCTGATCAGCAAAGGTGTGGCCTCAACCTGAACATCGGCTGCTCTCTCTGTCGCTGCTCTCTCTGCCGCTGCTCTCTCTGCCGCTGCTCTCTCTGCCGCTGCTCTCTCTGCCGCTGCTCTCTCTGCCGCTGCTCTCTCTGTCGCTGCCTTCTCTGCTATTTTCGCAGCAGACGCAGATTCAACTAATGGTTCTTCCTTAAGTAGATCTGCAACCGCAACATCACCCTCTTGTTGCATACCAACAGTAGCTGCATCAGCCGCGACTACTGAAGCACTCTTTTCAATCGGTTTTTCTGAATCAATCTGATATGACTCTATTACACCAGTCGTGCCTGCAGTTGATTCAACGACAACAACTTGCTCCTTAGCCTCAACAGATGTCGGAACATCTGCCAGCTCGTCCTTAACCGCCACGGAAACAGGCGACACCGGTTCTTTATCTGTCACGACAGGCTGTTGTGTTGATGCAGTGGCTGTCCGGGAATCAGACTCTGTTGTGGATTCTGGAGAGAGCTGCCAAACCACAGGCTCTTCAGCTTTTACCACCGGCATTTCATCAACACGCTTCTCAGGCATGACAACCGGTTTAACTTCAGCTGCTGGCAGAGAACCATAACCGTTGAGCACAAACGCTTCGGCCACTTCACCCTGCTTGATCACTGGGCGATGTTCTGCTGGTTTCACAGGTTTAACGATAGCCGCCTGCTGCTCTGCTGGTTGAACTTCACTTACAACCACAGGCTTGGACTGAGCAACTGTTTTAGCTGGTACTGCTGTTGTTTCTTCTTTTTCAGAAACAGCGCCATAGCCATTGAGTACAAATGCTTCGGAGACTTCGCCCTGTTTGATCACTGGGCGATGTTCCGCTGGTTTCACAGGTTTAACGGCAGTCGTCTTCTGCTCTCCAGTGAGTGGTTGAACTTCACTTACGACCAACGTTTTCTTCTGATCAGAAATTTGAACCGCAGCAGGTTTCTGGATGGGTGAAACTGACGTTGTAGCAGTGGCAATCGGCTGCAGTGAGGCGTTGTATAACCAGCCTGTTGAACCATCCTGCATACGAACATGCACCCACCGACTACTTCTACTCAGCTCAACCGCCTCATCACCCTTATGAGCCATCGCTGCTGCTGCATAAGAGCTATCAGGGCCCTGACGAAGGTTGGAATCATCCATTAAACGGTAAACATCCCCCTCTGCTGCAAACGCAACAGCACTGGCTGCCGTCACACATGACAGCGCCAGCAGGCGAACAAGGGTTACCGTTTTAATCATTGTTTAGTCTCTCCACCGGTAGTTTGCACCGGCTGCAATAGAGGTGGATTTTGCTGCATTACGACCAAAGAAGGCGTGGCCAAGGCTGATACTTCCCGACCAGCCCGTACCGATAAAGGCGTGGCTGTATTTTATCTTGAACGAGGTCTGATCAGAGCTGGTCATGGCCGTTGGTGCCTGATTAATAAAGACCTGCTGCTGAACGCCACCATTCTGAAAGCCGATGGAGTTATCAATGCGGAACTCTAAATAATCACCCGTCTGCTCAAAGTCACTGGCTGTGAAGGCATACTGAACTGCCGCAAATGTAGAGAGTGAATTACCTTTGGAGGAGAAGAAGTAGGTGAATTTACTACCCGCCTTCCAACCCCACTTCTTATGACTGTATCCCCACTTATTAGGATATCTGTCAGATGCATCTGATGAGAAAATCAAACCGAGACCGACACCAAGAGCTCCCCGGCCAAGTGCAGAGGGGCTGTTGTTATCATAGCCGGTAGGAATAATCATAAAGGTTTCCCATGCGGCATTATTAAGATAGTTCCCACCAAAGCGGGTACGGATACCCAGTTCGACATCACCCAAACCCCAGGACCTGCCAGATGCGTACTGGTTGCTTACCGTGAAACCGGCAGGCGCTCCTGGAATAGCAGTACGAACACTACCCACGCCACACTTGCGATAAGCCAGATTCACACTGCTATAGACAGTGTGAAAATAGGACCAGCCGTACTCATATCCGAGAGAGAGATCGACATTGCGTCGCTTACAGATTGAGGTCAGCACATTCCTGTTACTATCCCACTGTTTGTTACTGCCTGAAAACGAGAGGGATGCAGAGATAGAGTTCTCATCCTCCTCAAGAATGCCAACACCGGCAAAAGCAGTGGTAGTTAAACCGATGCCAAACAGCACTGCCATAACAGTTTGAATCACTATTTTTCTAAAGTTTAATAAATCCATCACTTTACCCCTCACCAGTAACGCCCGATCACATCTTCCGCAGGTTTATTCTGCGGTGTGTAATCAGTATCGCGTTGGCCTCCGGCACGAGCATTGCTGTACCACGCCCAGATATACACGCCATCAACCCACGGTTGATCCAGTGCCCTCAACCAGATATCAAGCACTTCACTCTGAAGTGCCAAATCCACCCTGCTATGCTTTAAGCTTTGCCACTCCCAGGGTTTTTCTGACGCGCCCTGAGCAGAAGGGATGCCCACTTCCATGACCCACAATGGCCGATTTATTGCAGCTGCAGCAAGACGCAACTCCTCAACGGCAACATCCACGCGTGCCTGCATCGAGGCCCGTTTGCTGCTGACTCCAAGCGATGGATAGAAGGTCAGCGAAACTGCATCGAGCATATTCCAGCTAGGAAAAGCCCTCACTCCCTCGGCATTATGCGCCGCATAGGTCAGCTGACCGCGGAATACCCGGCGCAACTGACTTATCAGCCGGGGCCAATTCACATGCGCCGATGCTTTGGCAAGTTCAGTGCCGATAACAAATGCATCCACACCCTGCTGTTGGGCAAAGATGGCATACTCAATGATCTCTCTGGAGTAGTTGTTAAACCAGAGATCCCACTCATAAGCGCTACGATGATTGATCTCACCCGCCCATGAGCCACGCACCAGCATCTGCGGTTTCAGTGTCACATGCAGCTTGTGAGCACGTGCATAAGAGATTGCTTTTTTAAGCTGATGCATCGTCACAGCATTAGAGCGTCTAACCTGCTGTGAATCAGGTCTCTCCTGCTCCATAAAAGAGATAAACACAACCGCATTGGCGCCAAGTGATGCAAGCCTGCTGATCGATTTTCTGGCCTCAGGTTTGTCCCACGGCACACTCTCATGCTGCAGTGCATTGAAACCGCGTTTCATACTCTTGTTCTGGATCAGCGCTTCACTGGCACAACCCGCAAGAAGTACCACTACCACAGCCAACAGGCTCCATTTCACAACAGAATTAACCATGCTTACGGTAAACCCGCCATCCCATATAATCGTATACCAGATCGAACCCCTTCATACCGTAACTGTAAAGATTCGGATGCCTGATATTCAGCCAGTCCCTGCGCCCGATAAGAGAATCAGGTTCTGGTACAGCAATCTGTTCCACATCCGGAATCCTTGATCGCATAGCTGCTTTAAAGTCATGTGAAAAAGAGAGCACCAGCCCTTTAGCATCGCCTCTGGCAGCAATCACCCTGAAAGCACTGCGCTCATACATCATAGTCGTTTGACGATGCTCTTTCAGCCACAGGCCCAGCTGAAGATCGCTATCAGTTTCAGCCGTGTGCAACTCTTCACCCTTTAAAGCCTGTACCCACTGCGCCATCTGCGGGCTGGCTGTCTCGATAAACAGCCACCAGCCACCAACCACACTGACCATCATGAAAATAACGAGGAATACAAACTCACGTTTGGTCTGCATCTTCACATAGGTAAGCTCAGCCATCAGACCCGCACTCACCAGTGTCAGAATCTCAAACGGGTGGGTCAGATAATATTGACTGGTGGCAATGGCAATAGCGATCAGGGGATGCAGCAGCAGCACGAAAGAGGCGCGGAATCGATAACTGTTGTTGATGGTATCCAGCAGCAGATATACCGATACAGGGAATGCAATGAGCAGGTATCCGGTAGCGGCCAGCAGCGGCATGAAGAACTGCCCGCCATAATCGAGAAGCCAGGGATAATCGAAAACATGCAGCATACCACCCAGGAAATCTGAATCGGCATCGGTAATAAAGTTGGTAAATGAACCTTCAAAAATCCAGTTCAAATAGGCCCAACTGAACAGTGCGAAGGCAAAAGGGGTTCCCACAATCAGATAGAGACTCATCGGTGATACCATGATGGTTCGAATAGGTGCAATCACCACCAGCAGGGGGATCAGTGCAACGAAGATGAAGATCGCTGAGCCATCGATAAAGAAGTAGAAGACAAACACAACAGCAAGTGAGATGTAGGAGTGCAGATCATGGTCAGAAATAATATGTTGAGCGGCACGGTAAAGCAGATAAAAAGCGAGCATACTCAGTGCAATATGACTACCTGCGGTTGCACTCCAGAGAAAGGCGGGGTGAAGCACCACCAAAAGCCCAAGAATTACCAGCCTGTGCTCACTGAGCTCCACCTCTTTCAGATTCTTCGCCCACAGGTGCAGCAGATAAATAGCGACCAGTAGCGAAAGCAGGTATGGCGCCGCACCTGTGGCCAGACCGGGAATATAATAGAAAGGAATAAGCAGATAGAGCGGCAGATGCGGCATCAGGAAAGAGAGGTTCTCTACCATAATATGCTCGGCATCCAGCGCACTGACCACACGCGTCCAGCGAATAGTCGCTGAATCGAGCATAAATCCATTGGATAAAATCCAGATCGTCATGCCCGCGAGAATAATGGTCATTAAGGCAAGGAACAGCTGCCCTTCCAAGCCTGTCCGATTGCTTTCAGCACTCATTTGGCAGGTCCCGGCGCATGCGTTGGCGCCCCTTCATCCTTATCATGAGACACTTCGAATGTTGTCAGACCGTGATGGGTTTTCTCCCAGTAGAACGGGTTATGAATCAACTGCCAGAGCCCTTTGTACCCGGCCCATGACTGCAAAATCCAGTAGAAAGGTACGGTTAGAGCCCATGGAATCAGGTCAAAATATCTGCGCTTGAAGCCACTGAGCATAAACAGATAGATCAGGAAGCCATTGGCAATAAGCAGATTAAACAGATTAATGTAGAGCACGATAGATGGGAAATAGGGATCAAACACCATCGTCTGCGTAATCAGCCAGAGGATATACATTAAGAACAGAATCGGGGTAACCAGCGCACTCACAATCGTTCCACCAATAAAGAACTGAAAACCCCAGAAACCGATATGGCCTAACTCGCCATAGAGCTTTAGTGGCGCACGCATATGCACCAGATAGCTCTGCATATAACCTTTCAACCAGCGGGAGCGCTGGCGAATCCAGTTAGGAATCGAGTTATTGGCCTCTTCATAGGTGGTCGAGTTCACAACACCCACACGATAGAAGCGCTGCGTCAGTCGTACACCAAGATCGCAATCCTCAGTTACATTATAGGGATCCCAGCCCTGCATTTCACGCAGTACATCCATCTTAAAGTGGTTGGAGGTACCGCCAAGCGGAATAGGAATACGCAGCGCATCCAGAGCTGGCAGGTAGAAATCAAACCAGAGGGAGTACTCCATGGTAAACATGCGGGTCAACCAGTTCTCTGCCACGTTGAAGTAGTTCAATCTGGCCTGAATCACCGCAGTATTCTTTGGTGCTTTCTGGAAAGCGATCACAACCTTTTTCAGCTGATCCGGTTCCGGTGCATCCTCACCATCATAAATGGTGGCAAGCTCTCCCCGGCAGAAGTGCAGGGCATAGTTACACGCTTTGGGCTTTGTTCTCGGGAATGACTCCGGCACACGGATAATCTCAAAGATACCCTCAAGACCGAGATCTTTCGCAGTCTCAATGGTTTCATCATCATCCTGCTCAAGAATCAATTTAATATCGAGCTTGGAGAGCGGATAATCGAGGGAACGAAGTGCCTGCGCGATATGCGGAAGTGTTGCTGACTCATGGTACATCGGCAGCAGGATCGAATAGACCGGCAGCGTCCGTTCATCTATCGCGTTCACCTCTTCATCGGTTACCAGATTATCAAAATACTGATCACCGCCCACCCAGGTCAAGACCATACGCAGGGCAAAGTTAAGCAGCAGGAAGACTGAGATCGCCAGATTCAAGGCGATGATGGAGTTAATCGGCCAGAGCGTCAGGGCAGCCACACTCAGGGTCATCCAGACAAAGGCAAAGATCAGCTGCTTAGGCGTGAACACCTCACTGGCGGAGAACTGCGGCATAATATTGGCAAGCTCATGCACCGCTTTTTCCGTATAGAACTGATTTCCGATCTCCTGCAGTGTCCAGATAATGTCAAATTTTGAAGTGATAACAAAATCAAACGGCTCACCAACCACGCGATCCACGATCTGCAGTAGCTCAGGGGTTACATCAACCACTGCCACCTTCAGCAGCCCATTCTCTCTGCGCCACGGCACAAACAGGTTTTCTGAATAGGTAGAGAGGCTGTCACGGTCGAGAATACTCGGATCCAGCCTGTTTTTGATCATATCGATGTTCGGTTTATCAAAGTGATCAGCCAACACCTGACTCAGGAAGAAGGGCTTCACCCACCCCTTGGCCAGAATAATATCACCAAAGCGGGTGCCCCACTGTTTCTGGGTCTCAAGAATCTCCTGAAGCTGATACTCACTGATCAACTCTCTTTCAAGCAGCAGGTCACCGATCCGTCCACGACGGAAATGATCTGTCAGGGCATCATAAAATGCGACAGTTGTGATGGCGCGACGGGAAAGCAGGATATCTCCTAGCCTTCCGCCCTCCGCCTGCTGCTGATCAAGCGCCTCCTGCAACTGGTCACTGCTGATGAGCCCACGGCCCACCAGCAGTTCACCAATGCGAGGTTTAGCGCCCGCTTCCGGCTGGCTCATACCTCAAATCACCTTTTCTCATCAAGATGATCCAAAGAATCGGTTGGATGGATGGTGTGATCTTCATGCATGTGTGCTGCATGATCGCCCTGCATTCTGGCTTCCTCTTCCTGATAGAGCGCATCATCCTCTTCACGCGCCATCTTGTTAGCTCTGGACATACGATAGAGGTATACCACAACCATAGTCAGCAGGAACCACAACAGAACCATCAACCAGAAACGATATTTACCCAGTACATCGAACCAGTTCTCAACATCCGGGTAGTAGACCTGAGCCAGTGACGGCTCACTACTATCCATGGTTTTGATGACGCCATTGGCATCGATAAAGGCAACATCATCCTCAGCCAGATCAATCCTCTCAATCATCGGAGGACCTTCAACCGAATCAGATGGATTAATCCATAGGCCATAAGAGTCAAACGATTTGGCAATCTCGGCCACAGTAATATGAGGTAGCCTGTTGACATCGAAATAGGACTCACCGTTAGGCGAAACAATCTTCACACGTCCCTGATCAAACCGAACAGGTGCTTCGATCTCTTCGCTAAGTGGGAAGTTACCCACTGCCACGAATGGACCTTCAGGTTTAAGCATTGAACCCTTCTCGACAAAATGGACACGGGTGTGATCAATCATCAGAGGGAAATCCGCTGCCAGACGCGCCATCAGCTGCAACACATGCTCAGGCTTCTCGAGATAATCAAAAGAGAGATAGGTATCAAACCCGTGCAGGAAGTAACGTGAAAGATCAGAGAATTTCTGCGGTGCTGAACTCTCTTCCCGCTTCACAACCAGCGCACTGTCCGGAGTCACCTGCACATAATCGTGAGGCATCACAGCCCGGCAATCGCCTATCTCAATGTCATGCTGCACAACCACACGGATATCGTTGTACTGCTTCTGATATTCACTCGGCAGGTTAACGGTAAACTGCTGCTTCAGACCTGTATTCTCAAGGCGGGCAGATTTAACAAGTACATCATTAAGGAATACATACAGCTCATAGGTTGGATCCTTCTCCCAGCGTACCGGTGCCACGATATTCAGCAGCATAAAGTCCGGACGTGTCCCCAGAGGAATCACAAATGGGCTGATCACAGTCTGCCAGCTCACCTCTCTGGTCAGAGCCTTGGCTTCCAGATTCATACCCAGCTTATCCAGTGGCAACGAGTAGTAACCGGCATCACCCTCTGTGCCCAGCATTTCGCTGTAGGCAAGCAGGTTGTCAGGCTTGAAGACGCGGTAATGATCGCCTGCAGCAGTCAGCTTCCAGGCATCATTAAGCAGGTACATTGGCTGAATATCATAAGGATCGGTCACCACAAGTACGGAACGGTTAGGCAGACGCATCAGGGCGAGATTGCTGACGTGATCCAGTGACTTTCCTGCCTCAGCCATCGGCTTACCATCATCCTGCATAAGCAGCTTCTGACGAATCAGAGACTCGATCTCCGACTTCGGTGCAATAACAATATTACCAACCTCTGGCAGACGAACGAGCTTCACTCTCTTCTCGTCATCAACCAGCATCGCCATCAGCGCCAGCGCTGAAGCAAACTGACTCTTACCCAACGCACCGCTGGAGAGAGAGATCGTGACATCCTGAGGCAGCAGACGCCATGCATCACGGATAGACTTCTCTACCGGCTGATAGGATATATTCAGTGTTGATTCAGGCAGAACATGCAGAAACACATCATTCAGACGATCATCAAAACAGCGGTCATCGGAGACCGGTAGTGATGTAACGATGGTAACCTTAACCAGCTTGCCTTGAAATGCGGATGATGGCAGCAGCACATCCATCTCATGCAAGCCCTCACCTGCCGGAATATTGATCTGTTTATACGGCATATCATTAATAGATACCCGAACATTGGCTAACTTGTGCAGTGTCGGCGTAGCACGGAAAAGCATTTTAAAGGAGCCATAAGCGATCTGGGAATCCATCGGCGCATCAAAGAAGACGGTCTTGGAGTGGATATAGGCGCCCTCAAACATAATACCCTTGCGATAGCCGAGCTCTTTAAGTGCCACAGTGCGGGTTACTACCGGCAGATCCGGAACCTTGATTGGCCTTTCGGCAATCTTTCTTACGGTGACTGTTTTACCTTTCTTAATCACTCTTGTTTTTTCTACACGCTTAGGCTTCATAACAGCTTTTCGCACGACACTGGAATCAATCCAACCCTGTGCGCCACTCTGCTTCACCGAGACGAATACCCAGCCACCCTGACGCTCCATTTCCACCATCTGATCACCAACAGAAAGCCGGGATACCCTGGCCGCAGAGGATGCGGGACCGGCATAGAGCATTGCCCCACTGGATGTAACCTCCAGTCGATCACCAATCGCGGCCTCTACAGAGAGAGGTGCAAGAACTCCCAATAGCATCAACAGAGAGCCAAACATCAATAAGTTATTAAGTTTTTTAGTTAGCCAAAAGTAAGTTTTCATAGTTCCCGTCCCATGCTGCATAAAAAAATAGATCTGCCTGCTTCCCGTCAATACAGAAATCTAACGAACGTACAGTAGCCTCTTGCCCGCCCATTATCAAGCAAGCAAACACCTTATAAAACCGTTATATATTACGGCTATTGAAGAATAAATCCTGTCCGCGTCTCCACGGTCAGGTCATTGATTCAGAGCCACGCAGCCCCATCACTGCGTCTAGGCGAAAATCCTAGGTAAAAGTATGCGAGAACAGTGTGAATTATTTCACAACAGAGCGGTGATACTGGCCAAGCAAACCTGAGAACAAATGCAAATTAACAGAGCGGCTTAAAACCATCATGATTGAAAAAACAATGACATGTAACGACTCACCATAGAGCCAGTTTCAATATAATCCGCAGTAGAGAAAAAAAGGCCGGCAAATTGCCGGCCTTTGTATATGGCTCCCTGAGCAGGACTCGAACAACCAATAAAACCTATAAATACCAAAGGATCAGAAAACACCCTTATATTTAGTCTCAAAAATACCGTCATTTATACCGTGCTTTTGATATGTTAAAAAGATATCAACCTATCCTATTAGATACAAGGTTGGTTTGGTATCGAAAAATCAGAACAGTAACATCTGCCACACTATGTTATTTCAAACCAAACAAAGAATCACTGAAGGCCGTCCGATCGAGGATTTACGCATCGTGCGCCTACCTGAGGTGTTGCGCCTAGTCGGAGTATCTAAATCAACATGGTATCGCGGCATAAAATTGGACTATTATCCCGAAAAGGTTGGTCGCAGCATAAGATCTGTTGGCTGGTATGAATTTGAAATCAGAATGGTTCTCGAAAACCCCCTGACTGATGACGAGTTGAAAATATTGATGGCGGCCTAATCTCCTCAATCAATCGTATTTACTGGAAGCACCCTTCACTTCAATGCTTTCATCAACACTAGCAATGAGCTTTTTAATAAAACCAATATCTTGCTTGCTCATACTGCGACCCAACAGGACTTCTTCCACTTTGACATCTACATACTGCTTATTCCGAATAAAAACACGCACCTCCTCCTCATAAGACCATACCTTCAACTTGTGGGATAAAATCTCTTGAGCTGTAGCGTTATGAATACCAACCCGCTCTATTTGTAGTGGGCCATCATAATCAACTGGAACAACTGCGTGCTTGCTTTCATTAACCGTCACCCCAATTGCAACGCCTCGATGTCCTTCTGCATAGTGAGACCACATTAGTTCATTATCTGCCACCTTTGACAAAGAACAAATCCGAAGCTTTTCTTTTTGACTCTTTATGAGATCCCTTACATCAGAATCAAGCTCACCAGAGTTATATAAGTAGTGCCCTTCCATAGGGTCATTAAGATCAAAATACGGTGCCGCATAAAACCGCTTGTTCAGCACAATATCAACGAAGTAGCGAAATTCTTTTATTCCCCTGTACTTATACAGCACATCATCCTCCCCTATAACAAGCTCAATACCTTCTTATCCAAGCCCAGCATTTGTTAGCTGCTTTAGCCAAACTCATTTTCTTGAGAGTTCCTGATAATTCATCTTCAAGAACTTGTTGGCCTTCGTGTATGCTGCCCTTGAATAATCATCTACATTAAACTTTAAAAGTTCATGATCTGATTCACTGAATTTGTCACTATTGATGGTTAGAATGTATTGCTTATCTTGCAATAAACTCATGTTATCTGAAATGTAGTTCATACTCTTAATAAGCGTGTCTTGGTCCACATCAAAAATATTATCATGAACTAGTAATCCAGGGTGACGATCACTTGCATTTGCATCTAGCAACAAAGCCAAGTCATAAAGGAACACCTTTTCTCGGTTGATGCTGTGACTCCCATCTGAATCAATACGAAGATCAAAATTAACAATTTCAGCTTTCTTTGAAACACTGATATCAAAAGAGCCTTTTCGATTACCATAAACGTATTCGTGAATGTCGAGTATGGCCTTTTCCGCCGATTCCACATTGCCGATGGAATCGTTCACATAACTTTCAAGAAGGTAAACTTGTTCGTCCCTGTCTCTTTTTTTGTTTTTGTGCTCAGAGTCGTAGTCATTATATTTATTGATAAAGGATGACAACGCAGAATGTTCTTCAATCTTCTGATGATGTATTGCAATAGTCTGCTTAAGGCTCTTTAAAAAACCTTCTTGATCCAGAAGCGATAGCTTTTCCTTATAAATCCGATTTAGGGCGATTATCCTACCGCCTATTGCTTTAAGGTCCTCATCAATTGAACCTCTGCGATTATCAATCAATGTTCTTTGGAAGTTATCAATTTTTTGTTTGAAAGCTGAAACTTCCTGAATTTCTTTCTTGATCAGATCACCCAAGCCTTCCTTGAATTGGTTATATAGTTCAGCAACTTCTTCTTGATCTATATAATTATCACCACGAAATAGCTTTATTTTTGACAGCTCTGATCTAAGCACGCCTTGCCGTGAACGCTCTTGTTCAAGCTCGTTTTCAACAGCAATAATTTCCTCTTTTACAACGTCAAAACCCTCTATGTTTTCCAACTGGTCAATATCACGCTGTATTAGTCTCACTTGGCTTTCCAGCTCGTTAAGGTCTGATTTTGATTCAGACACTTTTTTCTCAGTGATGGCCTCGATGCTATCTTCCATCTTCTTTCTAGCCTTAGATACAATTTGTATTTGCTTGTAGAGATTCTTGGCTTCTGTATACGGTTTCGGGTCTATGTGAAGTAAAAACAAATGCGGCGTATAGTCAGGTGGTATCCGCTTATCAGTATCAAAGCAATTTATTATTGATTTAAACTCTGAGCCCTCATCTCGAATAAGCGGCCCCATCATTTGACGAACAGAAGGAACATTTTCAACGTCCGAGGATTCATAAAGCAGCACTGTTAGATGCTCAGTTGCATCACTTAAATTAGAATAGGTCTTACTTTCTCCGTCAATTATTAGAGTCGGACATTCTGGTGTTTCAATACTTCGCATCGTGGTGATTTTGTGCGGTCCAATTTCAAAATCCAAACATACAACTGTTTTATTTGAGAGGTCATTTCCTGATATGAGTGACACACGACTATCGCTATGGCGTTTTAATAGACCATAGTTCAAAAACTCTATAGCCATAGATTTACCAACACCGTTAGTTTTAATGTCACCCTCAGTAGTTTCGCCCATCACTAAGTTAAACCCATCAACAAAAGAGATAGGGGAAAAAGTTTCTGGCTTGCTGTAGAGCTTTCTAACTTTCAACATTTTGAATTACATACGGTTCGTCAAAATCAACGATATCAAGTGAGTATAGAAACAACATCCCGTAATAAATACTTCTAGCACTTGTCTTGTTGGTTTTACGAAGTTTTTTTGCAATATCAAATATACTTAAGCGTGATTCACCACTGTCCTTCAGCAGCTTTAATATTTCAAAGCCGATATAAGGTGCAGATTTTGTCATATCTTCATTTTTAGATATAAGACTAGCCATTCGATGCCTCTTTATTTGGAAACACATTACACATAATCAACTGTTTAATTATATAGAATTCAACGGCACCAGTATCAAAACCACACCCTTTTGATTGAAGTGCGTTTGTGAAATATTCTACGATCTTATTGATCGCAACCTTAGGATCAGCATTACACTCGGTGAGAACACTATCACTGAAGCTCTTGAGGTGTTGAGCAGCACGACGAAGCTTTACAGGACTAATATCTGCTTCTTTTTCGACAGAATCCAATACTGCTCCATAATCTTGATATAGTGTCAGGTATTCTTTCTCAAGAAATACTGAATGGTCAGCAAATCTCTTGTATATTTTCTCGGTGGGAAATGGCTCTTCCAAGCACCCATTTCCAACTTCAGGATGCTCTTCATCACTAATTAGCTCGATCAGGTTAATTATAGTTGAAACATTTTTTGGCACAGCACCAACTGGCTTCATGTGTAATTCTTCATTCAAAAAATCACACACCTGCTTTAGCCTTGGTGTTGGCAAATTATTGATCTTAGCACTTAATTCTTTAATACCCCAAATATCTGACTTAGTATCTAACTCATAGGCACTGGCATCCCCAACTTTTGAAGCCCTATGATCCACCTTTTCACCTATATTGAGAATGATCAGCCTGCCGTATTTTTGATATAACTTCTTATCAATAAATTTTGTTACAGTATGAGTTGTCTTGACTAGACCTGATGTGGAAGTGATCTGGATAGCGATACTATTTTTTTCATCACCAAGATCTATAGCTGCGGCATTTTGGTCAAGAATATTGATATTCACTAGTTCATAATCAAAAGCAAGATTAAGCAAATCTCGATAGAAATTCTCAGAGTGAACATTAATGTCAGTAAAGTTCATGGAGTTACTAACAGACACTTCAGTCGACAGCCAAGTAAGTGACTTAATAATCTGCTGGATGTACTCATGCCTATTCATATATGAAGATTCCACCCCTAATAATAGAGCATAGACCATACATCTCCATTTGTGAATGTCCGCATTAGCCCATTCATGCAATCCTGCATCTACGTTCGATGCTTTATCAAATTGAAAATAAAGTTATAAGGATCATATATTGTGTGTACTCTGAGGATATGAACAATAATATTGTTGGGGATATGGATCCCAATCCCTTCTCGACTCGACGTGTTGAGGGGAACGAGGTGAGAGCCCTGATTGAAACCCAACTGGCACTTCATAGTCAGGGTATTATCTCAGTTTTATCACAGTACCAGTTACCGCATGCAATTAAGGCCCTCCATGGGACGATCCAGGCAATCGAAGAATTCATCAACATTCCTTTATTCGAGATTGAGGATCCTGGCTTGAGTGAGCGCCTACTGACGATTCTGATCGATGACCGTTTCATCTCCAATCCAGAGCCTGCTTGGCAGATTGTGAAGCAAATTCTATCACCCCATTTCGAACCAGCGGTAGTACGGCGCTATTTGCTCACTATGCTGCAAATTGGAAGTATCGCTAGTTCATTCCGAATGCATGGTCAGACATCCTTTGGCGACGGGATAGCACTCGACCGAGTGGGAGGCGCGGTGAAGTATTTCCAGTCACGCCGTCGTCATCTTGTTTCATTGCTATACACCATGCCCTATGCATGCCGAGGGCAAAAGATCCTAACATCGCTCGACACACTGAATGTCCTTCTGCCCCAAATTGAACAAAGCTGTATCTCGATCACTAGCTTTCATCAACAACTTATCCTTTTAGAGACTTTGGATAATTTCAGTTTGGAAGTCGGTGAGACTGGCGCGATGGCCAGTCACTCATTCGAGACTTTGGAAGGGTTGTACCTAGAACCTGAACGAGCCTCCATCCATGCCATGGCCGAACTACGTCCAGATCAATTCATTCAACCAAAATTGGAGAACATTGATCCCAAAAAGATCTTTTCTGCATCTGAGTTGCGTAACGCCGTAAAATTGATTCAAGCAGCTTACGCAACGTTTGGTCTTAATGATTCTGATTTCTCGACGATGGCACAATTAATAATCGCATTTTCCCGACAGTGTAGAGATGATTATTTCATTGAAATACCAAAGACCAAGTTCCGGGTGATGCTACTCGCACAGACACGCCTTAACCCAGATGAGCTAGAACTACTGCTAGTGAATGTGCCTAGCAATTATGCCAGAAATACAAATGCTTTTGAGCCTTTCATCAACTTAGGTGATATGGTGGTATCTAACGTCAATCTTCTAATGCGTTTTCTCTACGTCTTCAAGAATGTACATCTTGGAAGCCGTCGCCGATTCCAAATTCATAGTGGATTCATTTTTGAGGACATGATCAAACGAGACCTCGAAACGATAGGCTTTCATGTCACCGACATAAAACGGATTAATCGCAAGGAGTTTGATGTGGTCACTACGCATTGTGGAGTGATTTATAACTTTCAGTGTAAAAACAATTGGATTGACCTGGCCAAGGTAGAGAACGACCGAAAGCTATTCGTTCGCTACAACCGCTCACGAGTAAACTATTACCGTCGTGCACTAGCCAAGGAAGAAAAACGCGAACATTTGCTCAAAGGAGCGCTTGGACTCGACAAAATTGAACATTACGTCATCAGCCGCTTCCCTGTGATCTGTACCGACCCAAGAATCATCTCTTACAATCAGATCGACTTACGCCTTAAGCCTTTAATCAGAAGAATGCCTACAGAAGATATCTTGAGAGAAAACCAAGCAGAGACCTGAGCCTCATTGATAGTCGTCAAAGTTCCGGGTTTTGATTCCTTGATGCCATCACCCCTTAAATTTATTTGGCAGCAAAAAATAACGTTATTCGATCAAACCCATTGGAATAAACCTATAGCTGCCATTTACCAGAAAATATAATCTGACATCATTTTCATAAATCATCCTTAGGTAGAGCTAACCCATTATAGTTAAACCCTATCAATTTCAGACCCATGGTTTTTTGGACGTTTTCGGCGACTTTAAAAGGCACATTCAATTGTTCATGGTAAGACGACCCCTTCCCTATCTTAACGGGTAAATAAAAAAGTACCCGTTACAACTACCCGTTAACTTTACCCGTTCAACTCTGAAAACCTGAATTTATAGAACCATTCATTACGTTGCTGGCAAAAGTGCTGGCAACCATATTTGACATTCATTGAAGAACTCAGCCCGTTAAAAAACCAACAACAACCAAAGTGCCAGCATGTAATTTGTATCTGCTGGCAAAAAATGCTGGCACTTTGCTGGCAAATCTTCATACCGCAATTTCTGAGAGCCCCTCACCACCCAAGAAACGTTGAGAAATAAGGTGCCAGCACCTGATTCGTGCCTGCTGGAAAAAGTGCTGGCACTTTGCTGGCATCCCTTCACGATGCAACTTCTGAGAGAACCCTCACCACCCAAGAAACGTTGGAAAATAAGGTGCCAGCACCTGATTCGTGTCTGCTGGAAAAAGTGCTGGCACTTTGCTGGCATCCCTTCACGATGCAACTTCTTAGAGAACCCTCACCCCCCAAGAAACGTTGGAAAATAAGGTGCCAGCACCTGATTCGTGTCTGCTGGAAAAAGTGCTGGCACTTTGCTGGCAGCCCTTCACGATGCAACTTCTGAGAGAACCCTCACCCCCCAAGAAACGTTGGAAAATAAGGTGCCAGCACCTGATTCGTGTCTGCTGGAAAAAGTGCTGGCACTTTGCTGGCAGCCTAATTAAGAATAAACCCAATCCCATTTTGAGATTTAGAGTCGCCCTTCATCCCTAACATTTGGATAGCTGCCAACACATCTGTGTCTTTCAGTTCTAACTGTTCTGAAGTGATCTTTTGTCCTTCAACGCGATTAGCTACTAATGAAATGGACCTCATAATGATCTGCTGCATCCCTCTGATTGAGATCCCATCTACTGACGCAACTATAAAAGGGATATCACCACCTATTTCAGAAAAAAAACACTTGCCCCACCCCTGCTTATTTTCTGCCAGTAAATCTTCATACAAGATCGATGAAATCTGGATTCTTTGCTCTAAACTTGGACAAGAAACATTGATAACGTGTGCTCTATCTCTAATCGGCTCAGGCACCCTTTTAATGTTATTTGACGTAGCGGCCCAATTTATGAAACTCGCATCAATTTCAAAGTCGTAGAATTCATCCCTGAACCGTTTAGCACTCATCCGTTCCAGTAAAGTATACAGCGGTTGGGCTGGCGGAAAGTTGTTTGACCCCTCAATCATTTTATCAATTTCATCCATTATAATTAAACAATTTGGCATCCGGTTTTCTATAAGAAGGTTTGCAACATGGCCCGGCTTTCCCGTCCCCCACCCACGTGATTGACCGGAAATATCAAACCCATTTGTCAGCTCCGCAGCGCCGATGATCCTATGCTTTACTCCAAACTCTTTAGCCAAATAGTGTAGCGCCGCAGTCTTCCCTACCCCTGGTGGACCATCAAAGATATACATTGAATCAAAGAGTTTCAGAGGTGCTTTAGAACCACCCAACATAGATAGACATAAATTCATTTCGATTTCGTCGGCCAGAGTCGAAAGGTGCGGAAACCTTAATCTGAATTTGACCAGCACATCTTTGTAGTTTTTTGGAACCATTGCTAAAGAGGCCCGGCCGTTAGTGGTGAGCAGATCTTCTAACAAAGGTATGTAGACCTCATGATTTTTCTTTTGTGAGTTTCTCAATAAATCAACCAGCTTTTTAACTTCTTTTGAATCACAAAGCTGAATAGAGGGCTCTTTACATTTAACCTTCTTATGAGCAATTGAGGTATCCTTACGAGCTCTGAAGCCTCCCTGAAATTGCCTCTTATTTTTCACCTCGGATTTGCACCAAAGACATTCTAACTCATACATAAACAATTCATATTCTGATAATATCGCATCATAAATAAGGTCTTCTTTCCCCTTATATTCCGAATTCTTAATTTCTCTTACCAAAAATGATTTATAGCTTTCAAAATTATCTCTGAAAGCATCAAGCAAATTCATATAGGCTCTATCACCTTTAGACACAGTATCTGCAGTAATCCGTTTAGCTGAGATGCTAACTAATTCACTTGCTTGCATTACTACAAAAAGCGATGCGATGGGATAACATCCCTCACCATCCCATAGAGTTTCTAGCCTCGTATTGAGCATATGCATCCGGTCTTTAAATATCTTTTGGCATAAAGCTTTAGAGGCTGAATCAAAATCATGTTTTGAACTGATATACAGACGACTTGGAATCAGGGAGGAAAATTCACTTATAACCTGATCGTTGACGAGGAACCCATCATCCATTTTAGCAACTTTCTTCATGAGCTGGTCCATGATTTTATTTTGCTTAATCACTGCAACTCGATTCACACGCCTCAGCCTTTCAACGTGTTTGATGAATTCATTTAATTTCTGCTCATAAGACATAACATCTCCCTTACGCAATTAAGGTACAATAAAGCATTAAGTTACTACTGGTTGCTGGTGCCTCGGCTACAAAACATCAACCTGATGTGGCTAGTCTGAAGATCTCCATCCGAATACGAACATCGTTATCCGCCTTATGCTCCGGTAAAATAACATTTCTTAAAGCCTCTTGCTTTAACTGTCGTCTCCACTCACCGCACTCCCAAGAAATAGAGCTTGGTATTGAATCGGGCCTTCCCTCATTGATCCGAAACCAGAAATCACGCCACAATAGCTTATCCTGGACACCCGCTGCATCAAACAAGCGACGACACCAAAATGAATCGAAAGAAACGGCATCAGAATAAACCAGTGTACCTGAAAGATGCTCTACCATAGCTGCAGCCACATCCTGAATATGACTCCCATGTTCAATTAAAAAATCCCGTGGGATCCCGTGAACTAGTTCAGACTCACTGCTCCACCAATCCCAATCATCTGCTGTCATTGGATTAATCAAGAATGACGTAATTTCATCACCTACATTCCAAGCCACCTGGATTGGATAGCTATCCGGTTCTAATCCTGAAGCCTCAAAATCAAGAATAGTAATCACGCAAAGACACCTCCACCCATACCGCTTCCAAAAAGGAATAAGTAAAATCATTTCTCTGTAAATTATTAATGCTGGCGAATCTGACCATTGATTATCGTTTAATCAGTATATCAAAGAAATCTCGAATGTCAATCGTAAGTAATTAATATACAAGGTGTTTTCATGCACACAAAGGGTACACCTCTTATCCACAATCCATTCAATTCATCATCGCTTCCTAGATGAAATACGATTACAACTGAACCGTTCATAGAGACATGGCAAAACAAACAGTGTTAATAGCGTCGATGAAATGAGACCGCCCACCACTACTGTTGCTAATGGCCTTTGAATTTCAGAGCCAATACCTGTAGCTAGGAGTAATGGGATCAAACCCAACGCCGCAATCATGGCTGTCATTAGCACAGGTCTTAAACGGCTCTCAGCACCATGTCGAATAGCATCATTCAGTTCATGCTCATCAAGGTGGCGATTAATCGCATCAACCAGCACAACGCCATTAAGCACAGCTACACCAAACAGGGCAATAAAGCCGATACTAGATGGTACAGACAGATATTGACCTGAAACTAACAAAGCCAGAATGCCTCCAATCAAAGCCATTGGCACATTGAGCATAATCAACGCCGCCTGCCCGACGGAATGAAAAGCGAAATAAAGCAGCAGGAAGATCATTAACAACGATAAAGGCACCACGACCATCAGCTTTGCCTGCGCCCGCTGCTGATTTTCAAACTGGCCACCAAACACTACTGTATAACCAGGAGGTAACTCGATTTCACTTTGAATGCGTTGATCTAGTTCAGCCACAAGGCCACCCATATCACGACCTTCCACATTACTCTGAATCACAACTCGACGCTGCACATCATCTCGCTTGATCATGGGGGGACCTTGTTCCACTCCAATGGAGGCCACATCTTCAAGGCGCACCCATGCGCCGCTTGGCGAATGTAAAATTAGACCACCAATCGACTCTGTATTGTGACGGTAGTTTTTTGCCAGTCGTACATAGATGTCATATCGCTCATTGCCCTGAATCACCTGCCCCGCAGATGCACCACCAATAGCATCTGCAACCAGACTCATTACATCATCTACAGGGATGCCATAACGATCCAGCTTACTGCGATCAGGACGAACTACTAGCTGAGCTTCACCCTCAATTTGTTCCATCTCCACATCGCGGGTACCTTCAACACTTTTCGCAACCACTTCGATTTTCTTGCCCATTTCTGCAAGTACTTTCAGATCAGGACCGAATAGTTTAATCGCAAGTGCTGCCTTAACCCCGGATAGAAGTTCATCCACTCGCATCGCAATAGGTTGGGTGAAAGAAACCAAAATGCCAGGCACCACTTCCATCTTCTCACGCATCAACTGTTGCAGCTCTTCCCTGTCACTGGCACTTGACCACTCTGAAACAGACTGAAGACCAACGAACAGTTCCACATTAGAAACAGGCTCCGGATCGCCACCAATTTCTGATCGGCCTGTTCGAGCCGAAACATAAGTGACCTCCGGAAATTTCTCGATCAATACCCGTTCCAGCTTTTCACCAACGCCCTTGGCATAATCAAGCGAAGATGATGGTGCCAATGTAATGCGAATGGCTAATGTCCCTTCCTCTAACTCAGGCACAAACTCAGTGCCCAATAATGGGACAGTGGCAAGAGTTACCACAAAGGCCATAGCTGCACCGCCAACAACTGCTTTGCGAGCTTTCAGAGCAGATTCAAGCATCCCATGATAAGCACGAGCAATAGGAGCCAACACTGGGCTTTCTTTGTGAGCCACTCCCTTGGTAAACACATAGGTCGCCAATACTGGCATCACAAACAGGGCCACCAGTAATGAAGCAAACATGGCAAAGGAAATTGAAAGCGCCATTGGTGTAAACATTTTCCCTTCCACACCCTCAAGGGCAAACAGAGGTGTAAATACCAAGAGGATTATGAGTACGGCAAACAGCACTGGACGAGCGACTTCTTTCGAAGCCTCAGTAATTCGCAGTGCAACACCACGGTTTTCATCCGGCAGTTTTTCTAAATGTTTAAAAATGTTCTCCACCATTACAACAGAACCATCGACCATCATACCAATGGCAATGGCCAGGCCACCAAGGCTCATAAGGTTGGCTGAAATGCCGTAATGTTGCATAGCACCTAAAGCAGCCAGAACTGAAAGCGGGACAGATAACAATACCAGAGTCGCTGCTCGCATATTCATCAAAAACAGGAACAGTACTATGATAATCAGTACAAAGGCTTCCAGTAGAGCTTTTTCAACAGTCCAGACTGCCTTGTTTATCAAATTAGACTGATCATAAAATGGTTCAATGGTAACGCCATTAGGAAGCGCCTTCTGAACAATCTCCAATCGTGATTTAACATCATCAATCGTGTTCTTCGTATTGGCACCAAAGCGCTTTAGTACAATGCCAACTACGACTTCGCCAAGCGAGGTTATTTTCCCATCTTCATCTCGCTCAGTCATAGTGACTGCGCCCTGACGAATTTCACCACCAAAGGCTACTGTCGCAACATCAGACACTCGAACAGATGTACCATTTATTGTTTTAACCGGAATTGAGGCAATTGCTTTTAGTCCCCTTTCGCCACCAGGAATCCAGCCCACACCGCGAATCACTAACTGCTCATCACCTTGCGGCAAATACCAGCCACCAGCATTGCGATTATTAGCCTCAATGGCTTTTGCCACATCATCTACATGCAAGCTGTAGGAAAGCAGTTGTTCAGGGTTCACATGCACCTGGTACTGACGCACTTCACCACCATAAGAGAGGATGTCAGTCACACCTTCAACTGGCATTAGCATTAACTTCACCACCCAGTCATTAAGCGCCCTAAGTGTCAGGGCATCAAAATCGGCATCAGGAGAGGACTTGATAATATACTGGAATACCTGGCCAAGGCCTGAAGTGTTCGGCCCAATTTTTGGAGTACCCGCCCACGATGGTACAGTCTGACTAGCATCCTGAAGTTTTTGGAACACTAACTGTCTGGCAAAATAGATATCGGTGCCTTCTTTAAATACAACTGTGACAATAGAAAGACCTGTTCTGGAAATTGAGCGAACTTCTTCCACCTCAGGCAGTGCATACATGACTGCCTCAATTGGATAGGTAATCAACTGCTCCACTTCTTCTGAAGCCAAGCCCTCAGCTTCGGTATTAATCTGTACCTGAACATTGGTCACATCAGGAAATGCATCGAGATTCAATTTCGGCACAACTAACAGTGCATAAGTCATTGAACCCAGCAACAACAATAGAATCAGAAGGCGGTTATTTACCGCCGCATCAATTAATTTTGAAAACATCTGGCATTACCTCAATGGTTGTGGACTTCAAAACCGGATTTCGCCAGTTCTGAAGAAAGGACAAATGCACCCTTCACAACAACAGGATCACCTTCTTTAATACCCTCAATGACAGGGGTAAGTCCCATTACTGACTTACCAACTCGGACCTCTCTGCGTTCAAAGTGACCTGGTTCTTCCTCAACAAACACAATCAACTCACTACCTTGTCTCTGAATGGCCTCATCAGGTAATAGCAATGCATCTTCACCACTAGCGGCTTCAATCTCTGCATTTACAAACATACCAGGATGCAAACCATCTTCGTAGTTCTGAACTTCAAGGCGTACACCTACAGTTCGTGTTGTTTGATCAAGCTGATGACGAATATTGATGACTCGGCCTTTAAACCGAGCATGGCTGTTTTTCAGTGTAACGACTGCAGACTGCCCAACTTTGATACCACTCATTTGAGATTGGGAAAATTTCACTTCAACCCAGACCGTTGATTCATCAGCGACCTGAAGTAGAAGTGTCCCCGCAGCAATGTGCTGCCCTAAACGAAAATCATCGGAGACAATCGTTCCTGAGCTTGGGGCATAAAGTGTTAGCTGACCATATTGTTTTAAATTAATAAGCGCATCAATCTTCCCACTGGATAATCCGTTGGATGCCAGTGTAGCGCGAGCTGCAGCCAAATTTGCATGTGCAGCCTGATGAATACTTGTTGACTGTTGAAGGCGTGCCTGAGAAACAATCTTTTCTTTTGCTAAACCTTCAATGCGTTTTAGATCAAGTTTACTTTTACGATGTTCTGCTTCAGCTCTTAGGTATTCAGCTTCTGCCTGCGCCAGAGTTGAACTGGTGATAGTTACAAGTTTTTTACCTTTTTTGACTTCATCTCCTAAGCGCACATGACGAGCATGAACAACTCCATCAACCAATGTTGTGACATCAGCCAATTTATACTCATTGAAAGTTACACTTCCAGGAGCTTTTATAGCTTGTAATTTAGGTCGGAGAAAAACTGCTTTTGATTCAATGCCTGCCTGTTTAATCTGAGTAGGCGTCAGCTTGATAACATCTCCATCTTCTTCATGCTGACCATCTTCTTTGTGGCCGCCATCTCCATTTTGGGTGTGACCAGCTTCATCATGATTGTGTCCATCATCTTCAGCAAATACGGGAACACTCAACAACAATGTGAATGTCGCAATTAAAGTGATTAGAGTTTTCATTATTTGTTTCCTTCGAGAATATATTCTGGATGTCCAAGCACTTCTGCAAGGCGGATGCGTGCCATCCAACCTTGTTGAAGAATGGCTGCAGAGTTGATACGTGATTCAAGGATTTGATTAATGTGTACAACAAGCTCTTCGATATTAAGTTCACCAGAATCAAATGCAGCTTTGGCCAAAGAAATATTATCCTTGGAGACATCAGTTTTTTCTACTTCATTGACCGCTAAGACAGCCCGCATGGCTGTACCATGATTGTATATCGCTTCCTGCACTTCGAGCTTCACGCGTTTCTCAAGCCATTCCAGTTCAGCTTGTTGCGCAGTAGCTTGAGACATTGCAGCCCTATAAGCTCCATTATGGTTATTCAGAACAGGAATCGGCACCGTAAAACCTAGAGAATAGAGCTGATCTCCCGATTCACGTCCGGCAGTTATGCCTACAGTTACATCAGGAATACGTTGGGCCTTTGCTAAATCTGATTTGGCTGAGTATTGGGCTAGGCGCTGCCTCTTGGCTTTGATTTCTGACCGAGAGTTCATAGCAGTTTCTATCGGGTCAGATAAAGGCTCCCACCCAACCAAAAGTTTAGGTAATTCAACCTGTATATCATTTGGCACGCTGGATTCACCTGTTGCCATTAGATATTTGGACACGTTCATTGCGTGCTGCTGTTTTGCCAAAGCTTCGGCATGAATAGCTTGAGTCAAAGAAGACTTGGCCAGATTTACATCCAGTTGGTTAGCCTCTCCAACCTCCATCTGTCTACTCACAGCTTTATTTAACTGCAGTAGTGTTAACGACTGCTGGTTTCGCCACAACAGTTCTCGTTTGGAGAAATACAGTGCAACCAATGCCCTTGCTGCATCTACCATGATACGATGGCGGTTTACTCCGAATTCGAGCTTTGTAGCCTCTAATGCAGCTTGAGCTGATCTCTCCCGATATCCTTGCTTTCCACCTAATTCAATACCCTGAGACAGGGTGACGTAATAATCATTAGATGAGCCACCTCCATTGAGTCTCCGTCGTTGAGGCTCCACTGAAAGCTCAGGGTTGTATGCATAAGCCCTCTGCTCCTGTAGCTCGCCTTGTGCCCCTTCAATTTGGGTATTTGAGATCCTCAACAAGGGATGCTGCTCAAGGGCAGTATCCATTGCTTCGTTCAACGTCACAGCATTCGCATGTGACGGGTAAATGCATAACAGCATTCCTGTTATTAAAAAACGTATTCGCACAGTTTCCCCCTGTGTTATTATTGAATTGATTGGGGAAGGCTGATCTCTAATTTGAATGAAACAGGCACAGCCTATTTAGACTGTCTTATGCCACTAAATCAGATAATCAGCAGTACTGTAGCTTTGGGGGGTGCTCTATTAAGAACGACAGGTCTTTCATATGAAATCCTGCCAATTTGAACTGTTGAATTATTGAAACGTCTAAAACCGAGTCAACCTTTTCAACTTTAGTCATTGTGAACGAATGCGACGCATGAACATGGCATCCATGGTCATGAGACTCTTCTTCATGATCTGCACCATCATCATGGAGATGTTCAGCAACATGTCCCTCATCGATACCCGCTGCATGCACATGGATATCGAATCCACATGTAAAAACGGACAACTGCAGAGCCAAGAAGGCCATAAGTGCTAACGAGCGCATGCAGACAAGGTAATGACTGATGTTAGCTGAAGCAAGAACACTTAGAATTTCTAGTCAGTATCATGTTCCAGATATCCTGGCCAAATGACTTAATAAACATCAAATTCATTTATCGCCTTACATAAGTAAGGTTGAGGCACCTCAAATATAGAGGCATCCCAATCTGATTGAGCGCTCATGTTCTATTTGCCCGTAAAGTTTGCCGCAATATAATCGCCTGTAGAGCTTAGGAAGATATAAAGTGTATCCTTGGCTGAATCCGCTACTTGGCTATTTTTAAATGTGACTAACCACTCAGTTTGATTACCATTCATTTTCTTTTCAGCCGATGAAGCTTTTGCTGACTTCCAGTTTTTATCAATTTTCTCTTGTTCGATTAGCATCATAACACGGCCTGCTGCAACCGACTCTGCTTGGCTTTGGCTGATTAGAGCTGGCCCATGAGAGTGACCATGGCCACCGCCTGCCAAAGCAGTCAATGGTGACAATATTAACGAAAGTGCAAAAATAAATGTTTTTATGTTCATATGCTTCTCCTGTTATTAATCAATGTTATCGTGAGTTGTGGGGCTTAGTTCTGGTTGCTGTTGAGTCGCTGATTCATGGCTATGGCCGTGAGGATCTCCATGGTCATGCCCATGATCGGAGCATGCCGTAATGGAGAGTGAAAATAATAATGCGATGAAACCTATCAATAGTGCTTTTAAGTGCATGTAGTAGCTCTCCTATCCTTAATCAAAGACTATCGTGGACTTTTGGAGCCGGAATCTCTTCTGGCAAAATTGGCATTGGTTTCTGCTTTAGTTGATAAGCCCCTTTGATTTCCAGTACGACACGAACAGGTGACTGAGTGTTGTTTTTCCAATACCAGCCATGGGTTCCCTCAAAGGGTGCTACCAAAGAACCACTTAAAACACTCTCTGTACTCTTACTGTAGCTTTCAAAGTAACCAGTCTCATCACCTTTCGGCTCGCCATGAAAATCAAAGAAAAGCTCGGCACCATCTGTTTTCCATGAATATTGCAGCGATGCGCCTTTAGTAAGTATAAGTTTGTATTCAACATCACCTCTGGCAGGGACGGTGACCGTAATAGTGTCTTGTTTAGCATTCATTTGATTGCTTTTAATGGGCTGAGTCAATTCAGCCGCGACAGCAACATTGCCCTTTTCACCATCATGCGAGAAATCATGCATTTGCATAAGGAATAGTAGTCCCCCCGCTATGATGAGACTGTAGTTTGCAATCAGGCTAAAAGCTTTGAATGAGTGTCTTTTACGCCATGCAGCGATGAGCAGCAACATAACCGCAAGTGCTGTAATTTGTCCAAACTCAATCCCCACATTAAACGAGATGATGTTGAGTAACAGACTATCTTCACTTAGTGGCAGTTCCTGCAAACGAGTGGATAAGCCAAACCCATGAATCAAGCCCAAACCTACAATCATTAACATCATGTTCGGTGGATTAATATTCAGGTACTTACGGAAGCCATCAATGTTGGCAAAGGCAATATAACAGACACTCAAGGCAATCACTGCATCGATGAGAAAGTAATTGAGCTGAACCCCATTAAAAGTGGCATAGATCAGGGTGATGCTATGGCCGATGGTAAATGCAGAGACATATTTAACAATGTCGCGGAAATTACTCAGGAAAAAGATGATGCCAAACACAAAGGCAAGGTGGTCATAACCCGATAGCATATGTGTCGCACCAATCCACATATAGAGTAAGTTCCCACCATCAATAATTGCCTGCTTATCAGCTTCAGACATGCCGTGAGCGTATGCTACTTGTGATATCAGGCCGACTGTTAGCATACCCACCAATAGAGACATGAGCTTAGGGCTAGAAAATATATTTCTGATGTTTAAACCCATTATAGATGCCCCTCTTGTTCTACGGGTGAAACCCAATAATAGGCATCATTCATCTTGCCATTCTCTTTCGCATCTCGAAGGACATTAAGCACAGTGTCTAAATCACTGTCTTCCAGAACGATGTCTACCCGCACTCGTGGGCTGGCTCCTACCACATCATCACGCGCCGACAGAAAGGGGTCACGTTCGGATTCAATCCCATGACCTTCTATATGGTTTAGCGTAAACCCTTCTACCTGTTCAATCGTACGCAGTTGATTAGTCAAATCCTGTTGATCATCTGTGTGGATTATTATTGTTAAGCTCTTCATGCATATTTCTCCGTAGAGTGAGAGTTAGCGCTATATTGATCGGCAGTGCTCTTTTTATTAGTGACATTTACATATGCCCTGTCATGAGTTGGAGAATTGATTCAGTGAAATGATGAAGGTCATTCATTATGGCAAACGCCCCAATCATGACTCCTATACCAAGGATGTTCATATAACTTCTTGATACCGATCTATAAACAGGAGGCTGAGCCAAAAGAGATTCCACGCGTGCAGTAATATTACTGCCCGAAATTGACATCACCATGGATGGAAGTCGCCGCATAATGAATAAACGCTCAACAGCAAGAATAGTGTCAGCGACATGTAACCTTCCACCTGTTTTAGTTGCAGCCAGGTCATCACATGTTTGTTCCGTGGCAAGATCAAAGTCCATCAACAGGCCTTTTCGCAGCCAGGGGATATGGGCGAAAGAGAAAGCATGCGCAATAAAATGCCGCAATGGATCTCTACGACTTAAATGAGCTTGCTCATGAGCAATCACTACCTCCAACTGTTTCGGAGATAAGGTTTCCACAAGTTGAGAAGATATGAATACCCTCATACGGCGAATTCCCGCTGATAAGGCTAATGGCATGTCCCAATCGACTATACGAATAGGATACGTTTCATGAGGATAACTTGCCGCCATCAGTGTCCGTTGAAACTTATGTGCACGTAAGAGATCAAAAATTGAAATTCCAATAAAATAAATAGTTACTCCAACCAATGTGACAAGAAAGAACTGAAGAATACTGCTATCTACTGGTAGAGGTGGGTGAATCAAGCAAAGGTGTAAGTGCCCATCATGGACACTGCAATGATCGGGAACAAAACCAAAAAGGCTAATAAGTGAGGGCATGAAGCTTAGAAGACTCAGCACTCCCCCTATGAAGGCCGGTGCAACCAACCAGCCAAGCAGGATGTTAGAGCGTAATTGAGGTGGCAACTTCGCCAGTCGCTGTCTGGCAAACGGGTAGATGACCGCACTAACAACAGCTACCAGAACAGCAAAGCCTATGCTTGCAAAAAGTCCAAGTTGGAGCACCCCAACGTAGTTGCTCATTTTTCTATTTCCGCTCGACGTTGTGCGATCAATTGCTCCAAACGGTCAAGACTGGATTCATCTTCCCGTGCAGCATAATCGATAAACGCGGACAATAAATAATCAGTTTTTCCATCAGACAGCGTTTCAACCACATCACCGATGAGTTGAGTCATGAGCTCACCGCGTTGAACCGATGGCGTATAAATATATGAATGACTGACCTTCTCACGACTTAAAAGCTGCTTTCTGAATAATCGTTCTAAGGTGGACTGAATAGTATTTAGCGAAATCCCTCGCTCAGTGCCTATACTTTTATGAACACCCTTAGCATCTCCTGATTCCGCAACCCAAAGGTGCTCCAAGACAGCCATTTCTAATTCGCCAAGGTTTTGTCGTTTCACTGATGAGTTCTCCTTGTAGGACATGCATCTTGCTGATTGCCTATAATGAGAACATAAAACCGACTGTCAATCGGTTTTATAAATTAAGGTGTTTTTTGCATTGCTGATTCCGCACTAATAAACCAAAACGAACGGCCTGTTCCGGCTGTCAGTAGTCATGCGACAAAGCGGGGCTTTTATGAGGCGCATGATTGAAGTGTTCATTTTTTTCTGATTCCGTCCAGCCAATCGGCCCAATATTGCATCATCATTTCGCGCTCTTCTCTGTATGTTGCGCGGTTGTATGTTGCACGGATTGAATCCTTACTCTTGTGCTGCAATTGCGTTTCAATCGCATCGGGATTGAAGCCATCAGCATTAAGGATGGTACTGAACATCGTACGCGTACCATGACCGGTCATCTCTTCTTTAAATCCAAGCGCACTCAGAGCCCCGTTAATCGTATTTTCACTCATCGGGCGGCTATCACCCCTGTTGCTTGGGAAAACGTGATTACCGCGCCCTGTCCAGTGCCATAGTTCCTTTAGCAACTCGACAGCCTGTTTCGACAAAGGGACATAGTGAACATTCTCTGGATTTAACTTGAATTCTTCTTTCAATTTTCTATTGGGAGCAGGAACAGTCCACAAGGCATTACCAAGGTCCATTTCGGCCCAGTGTGCATGCCTGAGTTCACCAGTCCTCACAGCAAGCAAAGGCAATAGCTTCAATGCCGCACAAACAACAGTAGTACCCTTATATCCATCAATGGCCCTCATGAGTTCACCGATCCGTTTGGATTCAGTGATCGCCTTAGTTGGTTTTGCTTTGCGGGCAGGAATAATATTTCGCTTTTTCGGAATCTTGGCAGCTTCGATAAGATCATGATCCTCTGCGAACTCTAAGACATTCGTGATGTAACCATGAACTCTGTCCGCAACCACATATACATTAGCATCAACCATATGTTGAAGTGATTCTGTAATATTACCTTTGGTTAACTGATTAACAGGTATATTACCTATCCACGGAAACGTGTGGCTTTCTAATCGCCCCAAGACCGTCCGTGCATGTTTAGATGACCAATACGTTTGGAGCTTCCACCACCGTCTTGCGACTTTCTCAAAAGTATCTTTTTCAGCCTTCGCCTGTTTCTTCTTGGCTGTGGCTTTTGCAACCTCAAGCTGCCTGTCCTCTTGCTTCTTCAAACTCGGATCAATGCCTTGTTTGATTAATGCTTTGACCTCAACAAGGAAATCTCTCGCACCTTTTGAGTACCCAGCACTGACCTTCTTACCAGCCAGTGGAATTGCCGGATATGTGCCAAATGAATAGGTCTTTCTATTGCCATTTATCTTATAGTCATAATGCCAATATTTACCTGACTTATTGATCAACAAATATAAGCCATTTCCATCTCTCAATTTTAGCTGTTTTTTACCTTCAGGCAGCCTTTTGTTTTGCACTTCTTTGTCAGTTAATAGCATATCACACCTCTGAATGGGCGGTACGATACACGGTATAAATTTAGTCTCTAAACCGAATTAGAATCATATACCGTGCTTTGTACCGTCGTTTTTACGGCATTTCCTGTGACGGTGTGAGACTTTCTGAGACTTTGGGTAAATAAAAAAAGCCTGCAAACACAAGGCTTACAGGCTTCATGAGTCGTTATGAGACTCTTATATGGCTCCCTGAGCAGGACTCGAACCTGCGACATATGGATTAACAGTCCACCGTTCTACCAACTGAACTATCAGGGAAAATCGAGGCCGAACCGTAGTGAGCGACCCCTGCCCTGTCAACAGCATAATCAACGATAATTTCAGAGGCCGTTGTGCAGGGAATATTACCCTCGCTATTGCATCAGTTAGCCATTATCGCCAATATGCCTGATCGCTAGGGAGATACTGATTAATTGGCTTATGCCAAAAAATCATTTTGCAAGAATCATTGCCGTGGTTTTATTGTTGCTTACAAACCAGACACTTACTCTGTCCGGTTTGGCAATCCATCCGTGGATTGCCGGGAAATCATGACCAGATCAGCACTCCCAGTGCGCGAATACCATTAAGGGGAACTGTTTTTGAGCTATGGCACTATCTGGAAATCAGACTGGTTTATTGGTCTTCTGGTTTCTCTACTCACACTGATCGGATACAGCAGCCAGCTCTCCCCTTTTCAGAGCTTCGATAACGTCCTTTATGATTTCACCGCCAGCACAAACAGGCTGCCGGTAGATGATCGCATTGTACTTATCGACGTTGATCAGAAAGGCAGCGACCAGCTACCCCAGAGCAGTCTAGCCTCCGCGATAGAAAAGCTCTCCAATGCCGGCACGAAACTGATTGCACTGGATATGCTCTACAGTGAAGCCGAATTCAAACCCGCCAGCGAGGGCGCTCAAAAAGATATTCTGGCCGAAAAGGTTCATCTGGCAGGCAATATCCTGCTGCCACTCTATTTTGACTTTTCCAGCGAAGAGAGCCAAAGCAACATCCTTGCCCCTAACTATATCCGGCGTTCGGCTATCAGACAGATCAATTTCAGCAACAGCAGTGCTTCGCCATTGAATGCATTCATGCTTCGCCATCCTTATAACAGCTTATCAGAAGGCGCGGCGGGCTTTGGCCACTTTAATCTTCCAGTCGACCAGAATGAGACACTTCGCTCCTTACCTCTGGCTGTAGCCTTTTCCAGTCAATATTATCCATCCATGGCGCTTTCACTGGCTGCAGGTGCGATGAATATTCCGTTGAGTGACGTACGCTTGAATCTCGGCACCGATATCGAACTTGGTGCAATAAATGTGACGACCGACAAGCAACTGCGCATTTTTCCTGCCTTCCATGCAGACAACAGCGGCACCAGCTTCACCAGCTACAAAATCTCGCAGCTTCTTTCCGGCAGCATCCCTGGCAATCTTTTTAAAGGTAAAATCGTTCTGATTGGCAGCTCGGCCAACAGCGTAGATACGCCACTGAAAGAGAATATGTCCCGCAGTGAATTTACCGCCCACGCCCTGCAGAGCATCCTCAAAGAGGAGTCTGTTATTCGCCCGGACTGGTCGACCTATGCCGAGTTGGCACTTCTGCTGCTGGTCGGCCTCTACCTGACCCTGCTACTGCCACGCCTCACACCACTGGTCGGTGTCATTGCCACCGTTGCGATAAGCTTAACCCTGCTGATAACAGGCTATATTTTCATATCTGCGCTCAGCCTCTGGATTCACATGGCCATCAGCTGCCTGCTACTAATTGTCGGGCAGCTCGGCATCAGCCTTAAACAGTATCTGGTGATCAAAGAGAAGCAGCCAACCTCGGCAAGCGACCCCAATGAAACCAATAAGATGCTGGGACTCTCCTTTCAGAGTCAGGGCATGCTGGAAAATGCCTATGCGAAGTTCCTCACCTGCCCGATGAATGAAGATATGCTCGCCATTCTTTATGATCTCGGTCTGGCCTTTGAACGTAAACGCCAGTTTGATGATGCCATCAGCGTCTACCAGCATATGGCAACGCACAACAGCACCTTCCGCGATATTCAGACCCGCATTATCAGCGCCAAAAATGCTCGCGACACCCTCTCCGACAAAGGCTCCAATGCCGGTATATCGAGCCTGCTGGCAAGCGGTGATAATAAACCGACCCTTGGCCGCTATGAGATTCTCAGCGAGCTGGGTAAAGGTGCGATGGGCACTGTCTATCTGGGCAGAGACCCTAAAATCAATCGTCAGGTTGCCATCAAAACACTCGCACTCTCCAAAGAGTTTGAACCTGATCAGCTGGAAGAGGTGAAAGAGCGCTTCTTCCACGAGGCTGAGATTGCCGGCATGCTCAATCATCCCAATATTGTCACCATCTTTGATGCCGGTGATGAACATGATCTGGCTTATATCGCCATGGAGTATCTCGATGGCATCGATCTCATCCCCTACACCAAAGAGGGCAAAACCCTGCCGATTCCCACGACCCTGAAAATCATCGCCAAGGTCGCCGAAGCACTGCAATACGCCCACAATAACGGCGTCATTCACCGTGACATTAAACCGGCCAACATCATGATTCTGAAAAACAAAGCGGTGAAGGTGACCGACTTCGGCATCGCCCACATTACCGAATCAAGCAAAAGTAAGGCGGGTACCGTGCTTGGCACCCCATCCTATATGTCTCCGGAACAGCTCTCCGGCAAACCGATTGATGGCCGCTCCGACCTCTTCTCCCTTGGTGTAATGCTCTATGAGATGGTGGCAGGTGCTCGCCCCTTTAAGGCCGAATCAATTTCCAAACTGATGTTCAAAATCGCTAAAGAGCCTCATGTGGATGTGCGCAAGCTCAATACTGACACACCCGACAGTGTCGCAGATCTTATTAACAGCCTGCTCGCCAAAAAAGCTGACCAGCGTATCGGTTCAGCCGGTGAGGCACTTGATCGCATCCAGCAGTGCCTGCAAGAGAGCAGAAGCCAGGGAGGCAGCTGATGATGAAATTAAAGATGTTAGCCAAAACCGATGTCGGTATCCGGCGCAAACATAACGAAGATTTTGTCGGCACCACGCCTACGCATGGCATCGCCGTACTGGCTGATGGTATGGGCGGCTACAGTGCCGGTGAAGTAGCCAGCGCCATGGCTGTTGAGATCATCACCAATGAAGTTAAAGCCAAAGTTCTCGATATCCCTGCCGCCCAGATTGATAGTGAGACCGGCTTCACCAGCGAATCGATTCTGGTGCGCAACGCTATCCGCCATGCCAACGACTCGATCTACGACACAGCGCAGAAAAAAGCTGGATGCGCAGGCATGGGCACCACCGTTCTGGTTGCCGTTTTCTACAGTGACCGCATCACCGCAGCCCATGTTGGTGATTCGCGCATGTACCGTCAGCGTGATGGTGAACTGACCCATGTCACCGAAGATCACTCACTGATCCATGAACAGGTGCGTCGCGGCCTTGTTACCGCTCAAGATGCCCGCAACTCCACCATCAAAAACCTGGTTACCCGCGCCCTTGGTGTAGGCAAAGGTGTCGATCCCGACATTGTGGAAGACACAGTATTTTCCGGTGATCTCTATCTGATGTGTTCCGATGGCCTCACCGATGTGGTTTCCGATGAGATTATTGAGCAGACCCTCACCCGCCACGGCAAAGACATGAACAAAGCAGCCGATGAACTGATTCGCCTCGCCAACGCAGCCGGTGGCCCGGACAACATCTCGGTCATCCTTATCGAAGCAAGCAAGAAAGCCGAACCCAAAAAATCCGGCGGTTTCTTCTCTCGCATATTAGGGAAATAGACGCACAGCTTCACTGTTTCGAATGCACATTTGAACTGACAGCAGTAGCTGACATTCAATGCTTAGCTTTATGCTTCTTTGCTGATTTGACCATTCGACCGAAGGCCTTGTCCCTGTTGCGCTTTTCGAGATTAGACATCTCATAAAAATCTGACTCTTTATTGAGCTTCAGGTAGCTCTGAAAGCGCTCTTCACTCAACTCACCACGCTCTATTGCCGTTAATATCGCGCAACCGGGTTCATTGCTATGGCTACAGTTTGCAAAGCGACAATTTACTGAAAGTGCCACAACATCACTAAAACTGTTATCTATGCCGTCACCGCCACTGATCATGCCCAGCTCTCGCATGCCGGGCATATCGATCAACATCGCACCGTCTTCAAGCATTATAAGTTGACGGCGCGTCGTTGTATGTCGACCTTCACCTGTGCCGCTAACCGCTCTGGTTTCCAGTTCAGCATTGCCTAAAAGTTGATTGATCAGTGTGGTTTTGCCTACACCGGAAGAGCCAAGCAGGCAGTAGGTTTTCCCGGTGGCCATAAGCTCCCTGACCTGCTCAATACCGCTGCCGGTCACACTGCTCAGGGCAATGATTTCAGTGTGAATGCCTGCAGTGCGAATGTTAGCAATCAATAGCTCCAACTCATCTGCACTTATCAGGTCTGTCTTACTAAGAAGAATCACCGGCTCAATTTGACCTTCGTTAACCATCACCAGGTATCGTTCAAGCCTGCGGATATTAAAATCGAAGTGGCATGACTGGACTATGAAGGCCGCATCAATATTGGCAGCGATCATCTGGGCCTCGATATCCCTGCCCGCAGCCTGCCGACGCAACAGCGTCTTTCTTTTCAGAATGGAGTGAATAGTCGCGAAATCACCTTCGTCATGCTGTTCTATGCTGACCCAATCGCCAACACACGGATAATCAACGGGTGATTCAATCTCATGCAGGAACTTGCCCGGCAGAACTGCAGGAGTATCTCTCTGCCCATCATTGACGATGCACCTCTCTCTATCTACCGCGATCACCCGAGCAATGCTCTGCCCCGGCTCAGACAGCTCGTTGGCCTGTTCTTCAAACCAACCATCAAAACCAAGTGCAATCAATTCCATGGAGTAAGTTCCCGTTGAAACGCTAAACGAAGTGAACTACGGGCGGGCGCTGACGTTGAAGAGGCGTTCGTACTCTTCGAGTGCATAGCGGTCTGTCATGCCTGCGATGTAATCGGCGATGATTCTTGCCTGCCGTTTGGGAGTCAGACCACCATCTGCCAGTGCAGTTGCAGCCTCAAGTTCAAACTGCTGATTCTCCGGCAACATGGCGGGATGCAACATGTAGACTTCAAAAATTTCGCGAATGACCCGCTCTGCCTTGTTGGACATGCGTGCGACACGGTAGTGGCGATACATATTTTTGAAGAGGAACTTTTTCATCTCACCGTTCATCTGGCGAACCGGCTTGCTCAAACTTACCAGTGGTTTTGCAGCGGCGCGCACATCATCAAAACTCTTTACGCCAGCCTCATCTATGCGTCGCAACGTCTCTTTAATCACATCAACAATGAGAAAGTTGATCATATGGCGAACCGTCTCATTCACCTTCAATCGTTCACTGACACCGGGGCACTCCTGCTCCGCCTGCTCGTAGTGGATGCGAAACAACTCCAGCTGCAGAAGGCCATCAACAGTGAGCATGCCAGCGCGATAGCCATCATCGATATCGTGGTTATTGTAGGCGATCTCATCGGCCAGATTACCGATCTGCGCCTCAAGTGGTGGCTGCTCATGCAGATTGAAATGGGCCAGATCGCGATTTTTGGGGGTGTCGTAGGCCGAGTGATGTTTAACGATGCCTTCGCGGGTTTCGTAGCTGAGATTCAGGCCTGTAAAAGCGGCATATTTATGTTCCAGCTGCTCTACCACCCGTAGTGACTGACGATTATGCTCAAAACCACCATAGGGTTTCATCATCTCATCGAGTGCATCCTGACCGGAGTGACCGAACGGGGTATGGCCGAGATCGTGAGCAAGTGCGACTGCCTCTGCCAGATCTTCGTGCAGATGCATCGAACGACAGACCGAACGGGCTATCTGTGCCACCTCAATGGAGTGGGTCAGGCGTGTGCGGTAGTGGTCGCCTTCATGATTAACAAAGACCTGGGTTTTGTACTCCAGCCTGCGAAATGAGGCGGAGTGAATAATGCGGTCACGATCGCGCTGATAAGCATTTCGATGCGGTGATTCAGGCTCATCATAAACCCGGCCTCGCGAATGGATGCTACGGCAGGCATAGGGGGCAAGAATCGATTCGTAATCAGCAGGAACATTCACAAATTCAGGCCGCAGACTGCATCATCGCCACAGCTTCCTGAGCAGCCTGAGCAGGGTTTTCTGCATGCAGTATAGGACGACCAACTACCAGGTAGTCGGAACCATTGGCGATAGCAGAGGCCGGGTCTGCAACCCGCTTCTGATCCTGCACATCCTGACCGCCCCAGCGGATGCCCGGGGTGACAGTAATAAAATCTTCGCCACAGAGATCTTTGATGGCTTGGGCTTCATGCACACTGCACACAACGCCATCAAGCCCTGCATCCAGCGCCATCTTCGCACGCTGCAACGCGACTTCCCGCGCCTGAGCCTTGGGCATCGGATCACTGGTTAACACGGTCACAGCAATCAACTTCATGTTCGGGAACGCTTTGGCAGCATTTGCTGCGGCAGCCAGCATCTCTTCACCACCACCGGCATGCACATTGACCATATCCACACCCAGACCACCGGCACTCTCAATGGCTTGCGCAACGGTATTGGGGATATCATGAAATTTCAGATCGAGAAACAGTTTATGGGTCCGGTTCAACTCGCGTACAAGCTCAGGCCCTTCAGCAACAAACAGGCGCAGACCCACCTTCAACCAGCCCACCGAATCACCTACCCTGTCACGCATAAGCATTGCTTTCTCACGATCATCCACATCAAGTGCGACCATCAACCGATCCTGCATCAAACCTTCTCCTTCTGTTTCGGGTGCAGTGTTCCCCATGCATGGCACTGCGGGCACTGCCAGCGCACCGCAACCACTTCAACACCGCACTCTTCACAACTGTAGTTCTTGGCGGTCAAACGCCACTGCCGCGAAAATTCGGCATGTGGATCAGCCTCTTCACCCATCAACGCCTGCAGCCTGAGAGACTCCCGCAGTGTGCCCGGCACAAAGGCCAGCTCACTACAGAGCTCTATCGCCTGCTGACGTGAAAAACTGTTGGCCACCGCTTCCAGCCATGCCAGCACCAATTCAGCATCTCTGCCCTGCAGACTAAACGCCCGCAACAGATCGACAGCGCGTTTTTTATAGAATTTTTCATATTCAAGCAGCAGGGATATCACCAGCGGAAAATGTTCGCGGGAGTGCTCCCATAAGGCATGAATACCCGTCTCTGCGGCCTGATCATCAGTCGCCTGCAGTGCCAGCTCAATCTCAACCATACGGGCAGGTGCGCAGGCCGAATCAAGTTCCAGCGCTCTGGCTGCATACTCTGCCGCGCCATCCTGATCTCTGTCTTGGCAACACTGGCTGGCCATCTCTGAAAAAAGGTATGCACGGTGTGAGCTATAGGAGGTATTACGAACCCGTTCAAGTCGGGAGAGCAGCTCTTCAGCCAGCAGCCACTCACTACTCTGCTCCCGAATCCTCAGGCTCGCCTCAAGGGCTCCGGCATGATCAGAGCGAATATCCAGCGCCTTCTGATACTGCATCAGGGCACGATCAAGCAAGCCTCCTGTCTGGAAATCCAGAGCAAGTGCCAGATGCGCTTGCAGATGCAGGGAGCGCGGCAGATCAGGTCGTGCCAACAGATTCTGATGGATACGAACCGCACGTCCAATCTCACCTTTGGAGCGAAACATCTCACCGAGCGCCATATAGACATCGGCCGCTTCAGAGCGCAGTCGTGCCACCTGCACCATCTCCTGCAGGGCAAGGTCGGGTTCATCGGAGAGAAGATAATTGATGCCGCGCAGCAGTGGCGAGATACGCTCATCCTCTTCAGGTTCAGGCTGCTCCTGCTCCTGTAGCGGCCGCAGCACCAGCGCCACCAGCACCACCAGCGCAATGGCGGTAATGGCTAACAGCAGTGTATTCATACGTCGTCTTGCAGCGGGATATTCCGCAGATTATCCACTTCACGCTGCAGGCGCTCATTCTCCTGCTTAAGCCTGGATATCTCATGTTTATGTTTGCGTCGTGAAAAGGTCAGCGCCAGCACGCCGCCAAAGAAGCCAAGCATGAAAGCAGTAAAGACAGGGATATAGAGTGGAACAGAGCCACTACTGACCCCGAGGAAGTGAAGCTGAATCGGCGTCAGATTAGCCATGGCAAACATCGTTGCAAACGATGTCAGCACGATCACCAGCAGGACGTTGATCCAGTTTACAGAGTTAAGGCTCTGCATGGTTAAGCGATCAATCCTCAGGCAGCGCTTCCGACACGCTCACGCAGCTCTTTACCCGGTTTGAAGTGGGGTACTGTTTTGGCGGGCACGACGACTGAATCACCGGTTTTCGGATTGCGGCCCAGTCGGGCATTACGCTGCTTGGTGGAGAAGCTGCCAAAACCGCGCAGCTCTACATGACCACCTGTGGCCAGCGCATCACCAATGACCGACAGAATGGTATTGACCACCACCTCAGCTTCACGACGTGTTATACCGCCCTGCTTCTCAGCAATAATCTCTACCAGTTCCGATTTCGTCATAACACCCTCCAATTGAACCCATGAGCATAAGAGATCAATCGCGATTCGCAAGTTTCGCTTTTGTCTGGGCCTGTTAAAACTAATTTTGATGCTGGCGATACGGTCATTTTTTGTGTCCCTGCAAGGCAGAGCAGGCGCTGTGTGCTTGGTGCACATAAGCCTGCAATAACGCAGCAGGACGGAAAAAATGGCCTATCCTGAAAGGCTGCGCTTCAAATGAGGCCACTCAGCGTTGCTCAGAATTCATTTGGAATCACCAAACTTCATTCCTCGCGCCTTGATTGGCCTCATTTGGAGCAGCAGCGCCAGTACCTAAATTAGTGTTAGCAGGCCCCCAATCTTATTTTGTGTCAATTTTACCCAACAGTTTACGCTGCAGCTCCAGCGCCAGCGCTGAAGGTGCTGAGTTGCTGGCAGCCTGTTGTGAATAGTTGCGCATGGCGTCACGCTCTTCATCACGAATCTGCTGACTGATGGAGAGATCCACCTGCCTGCGTTTGCGATTGACTTCAATCACTTTCGCCTCGATCTCACTTCCCTCTTTCAGCTCTGCATGATCACGCGGGATTTCACGCTTGGGCAGGTATGCAGTCACATGCTCGGTTAGTGATATAACCGCACCGCTTGGTTTAATCTCAAGGACTTTACCATTGACGCTGTCACCACGTTTTACATTTTCAAGGAAGAGCTCAAAAGGATCACTTGAGAGCTGTTTGATACCCAGCGCAATACGCTGCTTCTCAACATCCACACCCAACACAACACACTCGACTTCCTGACCTTTACTGAAATCCGCCAGCGCCTCGGAACCACGTTTCTCCCAAGAGAGATTCTCCATATGTACCAGACCATCAAGATCAGAGCCCACCGGCACAAAGAAACCGAAATCGGTAACATTCTTGATCTTACCCTTTACATGAGAACCGATCGGATTATCAGCCAACCAGCTCTGCCACGGATTGTCACTTACAGCTTTCAGACTCAGACGAATACGACGTGCATCCGCATCCACTTCCAGTACTGCCACATCAACCACATCGCCTTCAGCGAGAACCTGGGCAGGCTTGACATCTTTCTTGGTCCAGCTCAGTTCAGAGCGGTGAATCATGCCTTCAATGCCGGGCTCAAGTTCGATCACTGCGCCGAAATCGAGAAGACGGCGCACAGTGCCTGTCAGGCGCATACCTGTTTCATAGGTGTTTGCCACGCTCTCCCACGGATCAGACTGCAGCGCTTTCATCGATACAGATACTTTACCGGTTTCGGCATTCAGCTTAACAATTTCAACAGTTACACTCTGGCCAACAGTGAGCATCTCAGAAGGTTTCTGGATACGACGCCATGATATATCAGAGACATGCAGCAGCGCATCAACGCCACCCAGATCAATAAATGCACCAAAATCGGTCATTCGACGAACAACACCGGAGAGCTTGTCACCAACCGCTTTGCCTTCGAAAAACTTCTCACGCTGTGCTTCAACCTCAACAGCCATCGGCTTCTTGCGGGAGACCACAACATTCTCAGGTTTACGACGAGCCTCAAGTACAGCGACTTTACAAGCCTGACCCACAAGTGCTTCGGAATTAACATGCATATCGGTATCAGCTTCGGAGCGCGGCATGAATGCAGAGAGGCCGTTCAGATTAACACGGAAGCCACCTTTTATCTCGGCAGTAATCACTGCATCGATCGCTTCACCACTGGCTGCTGCCGCTTCAATTGCAACCCATGCTTCGATCTTTCTTGCCGAGAGCACGGAGAGTTTTACACCAGCTGAACCACTAGCCGACTGCACCATGGCGTTGATCATATCGCCAACGGCAGGCAGTTCCAGACCAGCCTCGGAAAATTCAGCTAACGGAATCGAACCTTCATTCTTGGCCCCCACATCCATAATCACAGCATCAGAATTGATGCTTACGACCATGCCGTTGACCATCTCACCACGGCGAACCTCAGGATGCTCTTTCAGTGAAGCCTCAAACATCTGCTTGAATGACTCTTCTTCATTTTCATCTTCAGCCACTTCAGCCACTTCAGCCACTTCAGCCACTTCAGCCACTTCAGCCACTTCAGCTACTTCAGCTACTTCAGCTACTTCAGCTACTTCAGCTACTTCAGCTACTTCAGCTGCTACTTCCAATGTTTTGGCTTCACTCATGTCGTTATCCATCCTAGTTCAATTCATTCGAATTGTTATTCAGTATTGTGTTCGTTTTCCATTTCAGGAGCGGATCAAACCTCGCCGCTCCAGAACCCCCAGCATCCGATCTACCACCTCATCCACCCGCATGGTTGTCGAGTCGATGACAATCGCATCATCAGCCTGCCTAAGTGGTGCATGCTGACGCTCTCTATCGCGTTGGTCACGCACTTTAAGCTCATCAATCACCGCCTCAAGAGAGCTTCCACCATCATCTTTCAATTGTGCCCAGCGCCGCCGCGCCCGCTCACGCACAGAAGCGGTCAAAAAGAACTTCGCCTGTGCATTGGGAAGTACAACCGTACCCACGTCTCGCCCGTCCATCACACAACCGGATTCGGCGATTTTCCGCTGCAACCCGAGCAGCAAATCACGTACCGGCTGCAGAGCTGCCACCGTTGAAGCCGCATTACCAACCGCTTCACTGCGCAGGCGACCAGTCCAGTTCTCACCATCAAAAGAGATGCCATCTACCGTCCACGCCACCTTTTGCAGCATCTCTTCCACCAATGCCACCAGCGCCTGCTCATCATCCAGCGCAACAGTGCGCTGCAGTGCAAGGCCACCAATCAGGCGATAGAGTAGTCCGGTATCAAGCACCGGCAAGCCGAGCTCTTCAGCCACCATTTTGGCAACCGTACCTTTGCCTGAACCCGACGGTCCATCAAGGGCAAGCTGCAGACCCGGTATCAATTGCCACTGGCTCACGCTTTAAACCTCATCCTGCCAGCGCACGTTCATGCCAATGCTCTGAGCCAGTGCTACAAAATTGGGGAAACTGGTAGCGATCGCCGCCGCATTGTGGATGCGAATCTCACCCTCAGCCCGCTGTGCCGCCACGGCCATCGCCATGGCAATGCGGTGATCTCCCAGCGCATCCACATCAGCACCGCCTTTAAGACTGCTCAGGCCGCGAATGATTACGCCATCAGGCTGCTCATCGAGATCAGCACCGGCAGCAGTCAGGGCATTGGCCATGGCGGAGATGCGATCAGACTCTTTCACCCTTAACTCTTCAGCATCTTCAAGCACAAACTTACCATCGGCCAGTGCCGCCGCAGCAAAAATCACCGGAAACTCATCAATCGCATCCGGCACATCATTGGCATCCACATGCATACCGTGCAGCCCACCGGAGCGAACACGCACATCAGCAACCGGCTCTTCACCCACATTCGCCTCATTCTCAAGCGATAGATCAGCACCCATATCCGCCATCACCCGTCGCCAGCCATCACGACGCGGGTTGATACCAATCGATTTCAGCGTCACATCCGATCCCTCAACAAGACTTGCCGCCACGGCGAAGAAACAGGCCGATGACGGGTCAGCAGGGATATCGACCACGCCCTCAGGGGCAGTCAGTCTGTTATTGGGAAAAATTGAGATGGTGCCATCCAAGGCCACATCCACCGGCTGTCCAAACAACGGCAGCATACGCTCGGTATGATCACGCGTCGGTTTCGGTTCATTCACATAGGTTACGCCATCGGCATAGAGGCCCGCCAACAGCACACACGACTTCACCTGTGCACTGGCCACCTCGGAAACATGGTGAATCGCCTTCAGCTTGCCTCCGGAGATAGTGATCGGCAGCAGATTGCCACCATCTTTGCCTGTGACTGTTGCGCCCATCTTGCGTACGGGATCAGCCACGCGCTGCATCGGGCGTTTGCAGAGGCTGGCATCACCGGTCACGGTGCTCTCAAAATTCTGGCCAGCCAGAATACCGGTCATCAGGCGCACACAGGTGCCGGCATTGCCAGCATCAAGCATCTTCTCAGGTTTTTGCAATCCGTGCAGCCCCACACCAAACAGACGCAGTGCAGTTTTCTCACTGTTCAGCCACTCAATCTTCACACCCATATCGATAAACATCTGGGCAGTAGCCACATTATCATCGCCGGGTAGAAAGCCGTGAATCTCGGTGACGCCATCAGCAAGCGATGCGAGCATCACCGAGCGATGTGACATCGATTTATCTCCGGGAACAACAATATCCCCTTTCAGTGGCCCTTTGGCAGGCCCTGCAATCAGTGTTCCACCGATCTCCATTATAAACCTTCTCCATGTTTGGCCAGCCACGTTTCACGTGCTTCTCTGGCCGCAGCAAACTCTTTCAATAGTCGCTCAGCATCATCAGCCAACAGCGCTTCACGCAATCCATCTAACTCCTGCTGAAAGGCATCCAGCTGCCCGAGCAGTGCATCACGGTTACTCAGGGCAATATCGCGCCACATCTCAGGTGAGGATGAGGCGATACGGGTAAAATCACGGAACCCTCCTGCCGCAAAACAGAACGGGTCATGCCCGTCAGACTTCTGCCTGCTGACAGCATTGACCAGCGCAAATGCTGCCAGATGCGGCAGATGGCTGACCGAAGCGAGAAAATCATCATGCTCTGCTGCATCCATGGTGACCACCCGGCTACCTGTCTGCTCCCAAAGCTGTTGAACCAGTGCCAATGCAGCTGTATCAGAACCCTGCTCTGGTGTAATCACAGTCAATCGTTTATCAAACAGTTCGGCAAAAGCGGCACCGGCACCGGACTGCTCGGTTCCGGCAATCGGGTGGGCCGCGATAAAACGCTCAGGTTTTGGCAGGCATTGATGGGCAGCGGTTATAGCTGTCTGTTTGGTGCTTCCGGCATCGGTAACCACAGCTGATGCTGGCAGGCTATCGGCCATGGCAGAGAAAACCGAGGCATAGGCATTCATCGGCACAGCCAGCAGCACAACATCGGCATCACGCACTGCCTCACATATATCGTGGCTCCAGGCATCGATGATGCCGAGCTTCTGAGCCAGCTCCAGATTGTCGCGACTACGGCCAACACCGGTAACACGACCGACGATACCCGCTCTTTTCAGGGCAAGACTCACCGAGCCGCCGATAAGACCGACGCCGATAATAACAAGATGACCAATCAATGGCTTTTCAGCATGGGACACAAACTACTCCTGAATCTCTGCAAGAATGGCATTCAGTGCCTGCAGGAATTCGCTATTCTCTTCTGCGCTGCCTACCGAGATGCGCAGATAATCCGCCATACCATAAGGTGCCAGCGGGCGTGGGATGATGCCTCTATCTTCCAGTCTGCGCAAAATTTCAGCGCATTGACTGTGCTGCAGCAGTACAAAGTTGCCGAAACAGCGGCCCCCAAGCAGCCCCAATGCATCAAGGGCAGACTCCAGCCGCTTTCTCTCGCTATTGTTATCTGCCACGCGTGCCATCACCCAGTCACGATCATCCAGTGCTGCTACAGCTGCAACCTGAGCCAGCAGATTAAGATTAAATGGTTCACGGTAACGGTTGGCCAGTGCCACGATCTGGGCATCAGCAATGGCATATCCGACCCGACATCCTGCCAGCCCGTAGGCTTTGGAGAAGGTGCGACTGATCACCAGTCCCGGATGCGAAAGCTCATGCACCGAATCACCCTGTGTTTCGGCAACGAACTCGTAATAGGCCTCATCAATAATCACCACCACATCTCGTGGCAACTTATCGAGAAATGCCTGCAGTGCGCTGTTGCCATGCAGGGTGCCGGTTGGATTGTTCGGATTGGCAACACAGACCACCTTGGTCTTCTCACTCACTGCGGCAGCCATAGCATCCAGATCGTGGCTCAGGCCATCTGCCTCGGGCACAGAGACCAATGTGGCACCTGCCGCCTGCGTCGCCAGTGCATAAACGATAAAACCGCGACTGGAGAAGATCACCTCATCACCGGCACCGGCAAAGGTACGGATCAGAATATCCAGCACTTCATTGGAGCCATTACCGATCAGAAACCGATTACGGTTCACATGGTGAAATGCTGCCAGCGCCTCTTTCAAAACGTTGGCATCACCATCGGGATAGCGGTTCACACCTGCCGCGGCATTTTGCATAGCAATGACAGCCTTGGGAGAGGGGCCATAGGGATTTTCATTGGAAGCCAGTTTCACCGCGTGGGAGAGTCCCTTTTCGCGCAGCAGTGTCTCCACCGGTTTACCCGGCACATAGGGATACAACCCGGAAGTTTGCGGCACAGCCCGTGCCAACCAGTTAATAGTCATAATCTTTTAATTACCACGAAGGACGCGAAGAGCACGAAGTTCTTCATATTACAAAATAACACGTTTCAGTCCGTCCTTTAAAATTTGTACGTTGAAATTTATTAGCAAACCAGTGTTCACCTCTGACAGCTTCATATAGGTCAGTAATTGTGCCTGATGAATATTCAGTAATTTATCCACGCTCTTTAATTCGACAATTAATCTATTGTCCACCAACAGATCAATACGATACCCGCAATCAAGTCGAATACTTTTATATTCCACCGAAACGGGAGCCTGTACAGCATAAGGTATTCCATTACATTCAAGCTCATAAGCCAAACATTTTTCATAGGCTGACTCGAGCAACCCCGGGCCAAGATTACGATGCACCTCAATTGCACAACCAATCACTTTTTTTGATAACGCATCAAACTCCATGTGTAAAATGCCTAATCCAAATTTTCCATAAACAATCCGGTCAGATACAGCCAGAATCTATGGTTCTCATATTTTAGATGCATGTTTTTCTTCGAGCCCTCTGTGTCCTTCGTGGTTAATGCTTTTAGCTACAGCGGCTTGGAGACCGGATAGGAACCCAGCACCTTAATAAATCCACCCGGTTTAGCCTGAATCTCAGCTATCGCTTCAGCCACATTGGCATCGTCACGATGGCCCTGCACATCAACAAAGAAGACATACTCCCAGAGCTTCTTCTTGGATGGTCTGGACTCGATACGGGTCAGGCCGATGCCGCGACCGGCAAAGGATGAGATCAGATTATGCAACACTCCCGGCTCATCCTTGATCGACATCACCAGTGATGTTTTGTCTTCACCTGAAGCAGGTGAATCATGCTGACCGATCACATAAAAACGGGTCGTGTTATCATGAAAGTCTTCAATATTACGCTCTACCAGTGGCAGCTCCGACTGATCAACAATCGAGTAGGGGCCAATCACAGCACACTTTTTCCAGTCCAGCGAACCGGAACCGTGGGCTTTTGCATCTTCAACAATCTGTGCGGCACGGATGGTGGAGGATGAGTCCATCATCTGCGCGTTCGGCAGATGTGATGCCAGCCAGTTGCGGCACTGACCCAATGGCTGTGGATGCGAAAGCACCACCTCAATCTCATCAAGTGAGTCGGCATAGGTGAAAAGGTGGTGGTGGATCGAGAGCTGCACTTCAGCACAGATGAACACATCGCGCTCCATATCGGCAAAGAGATCAAGCGTAGGCGTTACCGCCCCCTCAAATGCGTTCTCAACAGGCACGACGCCATAGGTGGCGCGCCCTGCTTCAACCTCATCAAATACCAGCTCCAGCGAACTGCATGGCAGATACTTCGGTGTTGCACCGAACTGACGCGTGGCCGCGGTATGGCTGAATGTGCCTTCAGGACCGAGATAGGCGATGGTCATCGGATGTTCAAGCGCCAGACAGGCACCGATAATCTCGCGATAGATGCCGTGGATCGCCTCATCGGAAATTTTGGTTTCGTGTGATGCATCTGCCGCAACAGCATTGCGTGCCAGCAGTCGGCGGATAATAGAGGCCTCACGGCTCGGCACATAAAATGGCGCATTACCCTTGTTCTGCTTGGCCTCACCCACCTGCGTGGCAAGTTGCGCACGCTTGCGGATCAGATCCAGCACCTCATCATCAACCGCATCAATCGCTACACGTAATTCGTTCAGTTTCTCTTCCAGATCACCCATGCCAGCAACCTAGCAGCGAGGTGATGTTCAATCCATTCAGAATTACAATGATGCCTTTAGATAATGTCCGGTATGGGAGGCCTCACAGGCAGCGACCTGCTCAGGGGTTCCGGCAACCACAACCGTACCACCCTTATCGCCACCCTCCGGCCCCATATCAACAATCCAGTCGGCGGTTTTGATCACATCCAGATTGTGTTCAATGACAATCACCGTATTGCCCCGATCCACCAGTGCATGCAGCACATCCAGCAGCTTGGCGACATCATGGAAATGCAGGCCTGTGGTCGGCTCATCAAGTAGATAGAGGGTGTCTCCGGTCGCTTTACGGGCCAGTTCTTTGGAGAGTTTGACACGCTGGGCTTCGCCACCGGAGAGGGTGGTGGCCGATTGCCCGAGCTGAATGTAACCCAGCCCCACCTGAGAGAGCGTGGTCAGCCGGTTTTTCAGGGATGGAATGGCGGCAAAGAACTCAAGCCCCTCCTCCACCGTCATATGTAGCACCTCATCGATGGTTTTGCCCTTGTAGCGGATATCGAGGGTTTCACGGTTATAACGTTTACCCTGACAGGTTTCACAGTGCACATAGACATCAGGCAGAAAATGCATTTCCACCTTGATGATGCCATCACCCTGACACGCCTCACAGCGCCCCCCTTTGACATTAAAAGAGAAACGACCCGGCTTATAACCCCGGGCACGTGATTCAGGCACATGCGCAAATAGCTCACGAATCGGAGTGAAGATGCCGGTATAGGTGGCCGGATTGGAGCGTGGCGTGCGACCGATCGGCCCCTGATCGATATCGATAATTTTGTCGACCAGACTGTCACCGATCAGTCGCCCATGGCTGCCAACCCGTTCGGTTTTCAAGCCCTTGGCACGGGCAAAAGCACGAAACAGGGTATCATTAGTCAGGGTGGATTTTCCGGAACCGGATACACCTGTCACGCATGAGAAACGGGCAATCGGGAACTGAGCTGTGACCTGTTTCAGGTTATGCTCACTGGCACCCTCAACACCGATCATATCATGCTTTTTCAGCACCTTGCGGCGTTTGGGAACCTTGATTTTCTTGCGCCCGGAGAGGTAATCGGAGGTAAGTGTTTTGGCTTTGAGAATATCTTCAAGTTTACCCTGCGCGACCACCTCACCACCATGTTCGCCGGCCAGTGGTCCCATATCGATCACCCAGTCAGCACTGCGGATCGCATCCTCATCATGTTCAACAACAATCACTGAGTTACCGAGGTCACGCAGACGTCTGAGTGTGGCCAGCAGGCGATCATTATCGCGCTGATGCAGGCCAATAGAGGGCTCATCAAGAATGTATAACACACCAACCAACGCCGAACCGATCTGCGTGGCCAGCCGGATACGCTGCGCCTCACCACCTGAGAGGGTGCCTGATGTGCGCTCCAGCGAGAGATAATCCAGTCCCACCTCAATCATAAACCCGAGGCGTGCAGAGATCTCCTCCAGCACCTTCTCGGCAATCGCCTGCTGCTGTTCAGTGAGTGTCAGTGCATTGATCCACTTCACCCCTTCACGCAGCGGCATGGCCACAATTTCAGGCAGTGATTTGTCGTTAATGCGCACATGGCGTGCAGCTCGGGTCAATCGTGATCCGGCACAACTCGGGCAAGCGATGGTGTCGATATATTTGGATAACGCTTCGCGCACATCATCAGAGCTCGACTCGCGATAGCGCCGTTCAAGGTTGGGAATCACCCCTTCAAAGGGGCGCTCAACCGTACGATTCTGTCCCGGTGTCTCATAAACAAACCGGATCTTTTCACGACCACTGCCGTAGAGAAAGGCCTTGCGGGCGCCCTCGGAGAGCTGGTTAAACGGGGTGTCCATATCACTGCTGACAAACGTCGCGACCGCTTCCAGTGTCTGGCGATACATAAAGGTTTCACGCCCGGCCCACGGCTCAATCGCGCCATCAGCCACCGAGAGTGAGTGATCAGGTACCACCAGCGCCGGATCAAACACCGTTTTACTGCCCAGTCCGTCACAGGCGGGGCAGGCACCGACCGGTGAGTTGAACGAGAAGAGGCGCGGCTCAATATCGGGATAGGAGATATTGCAATCCGGGCAGGCAAAGCGTTCAGAGAAGAGCTGCTCTTCGGGTTTCTTTGAAGCCTGGGCTATCAGGGCGATCATCATGCCTTCGCCATAACGCAGGGCGGTCTCCACCGAATCGGCCAAGCGGGTGCGGATACCATCGCGGATCACCAGCCGGTCAATCACCAGCTCGATATTGTGTTTGATATGTTTCTTCAGCTCCGGCGCATCTTCAATTGGCATCACTTCACCATCGATACGCACGCGCACAAAACCATCTTTGCCCGCCTTCTCCAGCTCCTTGCGGAACTCACCCTTTTTACCGCGTGCAATCGGGGCCAGCAGCTGCACCTTTGCCCCCTGCTCCAGACTCTCAAGTTGATCAATAATCACACTGGCCGCTTGCGAGGTGATCGGTTTACCACAGCCATGACAGTAGGGCTGGCCGATACGGGCAAAGAGCAGGCGCAGGTAGTCATAAACTTCGGTGATAGTGCCAACCGTGGAGCGCGGATTACGGCTGGTGGTCTTCTGCTCAATGGAGATGGCAGGAGAGAGTCCCTCAATGGCATCAACATCAGGGCGTTCCATCATGCCGAGAAACTGACGCGCATAGGCTGAGAGCGACTCAACATAACGCCGCTGCCCCTCGGCATAGAGGGTATCAAAAGCCAGGGAAGATTTGCCGGAACCGGATACGCCGGTGATCACCACCAGCTTCTCGCGGGGGATCTCCAGACTGATGTTTTTCAGATTATGTACCCGCGCCCCTTCGACGCGAATGACCGGTTCACTCATCACTACTCCAGCTGTAACTTCAGACGACCCACTCTATGAAGCGGCCACAAAAAAAGAAACGACCTGTCGCCGCCCCTTAAGCTAAAGAGTAGATAATAGTAGAGATGGAGATGTTACAGTGAATGGATAAGGATTGATTGCCAGCAGGAGATGATAGTTCTGCCCACCAGCCCATGCCTGCTCTAACCTGAGATAACTTCCATAACAACCAACAGAACTACAATAAAGAACACACCTGCAATCACCTTGAACTGATCAGACTTCATACCATGCATTGTTTCCCCCCTGGAAGCAGCGCTTCAGATTGCCGTTTTTCGCAACCTGAGTTACGAGAACAGACCGATGTATTGGTTCAATGCCCCCGTAGATGCAGAAATATATCCACAGGAAAACAGGCGCGTAATAGGTAGAGATACCATTTGGAGATAAGATATTCACTTAAGAACAAGCCACCTGCTCATAGCCCAAGTAACGATGGCAGGAGCAGACAGATGAGAAACAGATCATGTGTCTCTCTAAAGTGAGATAACAGATCATGTGTCTCTCTAAAGTGAGATAACAGGAATGGTCGGAAAATTCAGTGCGTTGTTTTAGTTTAGAAGAGCAAACAGCAGAATAGCAGTATTACCGGCAGCGTGCAGAGCGATTGCAATCCATAGGTTGCGACTCCACTCATAGGCCAGCGCAAACACAAGGCCGCCGAAAATTTGCGGCCACTCCGGCTGACCGTGCATCAGGGCAAAACAGCCTGCACTCAACAGTACGGAGAGCAGCATGCCGAAAGATTGGCGCAGCAGACGAAAGATCAAACCACGAAACAGCAGCTCCTCCACCACAGGCGCCAGCAGCACCATAAGCAGCAGACCAGCCAGACCAGAAAGCCATGGTGGAGCAGTCAGATGTGCAAGCAGGGAGTAGTCAAAAAGCCAGAAAACCAGCAGCAGGATGGTGAACAGAACCAGTGTAATAGCAGCCAGTAGCGCAAATACCCGCACTCCATCAGCACCTGGTCTACCCAGTCCGAGGTTATCCCCCATTTTAAAATAGATAATAAGCAGTCCGATCACAATCAGTTCGGCCAGACGAAGAATCAGCAGTTGTGTCTGCAACTCAAAACCGGCCAGCAAAGAGCCTGCTGCCATTTCACAGACCACAACACCCAGCACCATGCTCAGCGCAAACTTCAGCGACAAATGATCCCACGCTTGGCGAGCAGCGGTTACATCGTTAACCAACTTCATGAAACTTTTTTTCATCACTGCTCCTGATTCATCGGCGGCCGATACTAACGCCAGTTCAGATTTCAGCAGCAGTCCATAAAATCATGCTTTAAAAACCCCTCATCCCTCAGCCCAAGATGAGTTTACATCACAAATCTGCAGGACTGCAGAATAATGGACGCGAATAGCCGCCCATCGGGTGTAGGCACAGGATGTGCCTACATCATATCCTGCGGGTCAACATCCACTCTTATGCGGACATCACGCGGAGGCACCATGCCAGAAAGAAGTGGCTGCAGCTTCCATGGCAACAGCTTGCGTGAGGCATCACGCAGCAGAACTTCGATTCGATATTTGCCTGCCATCCGCTCCAATGGGCACGGCATCGGGCCGGTAACGTTTACCCCTTCCAACTTTTCACAGTGACCGGCAAAGAGCATGGCAATCTCGGTTGCCCGCTCCAGCTTGCTCGATGAGAAGACCAGCCGCACCCAGCGGGCATAGGGTGGGTAGCTGAGCATTTCGCGCAGCTTCAACTCTTCGCCAAGGGTCTGAATAGCATCATCTTCAGAGATGCGCGTCAGCCAGTCAGCCTCGGGCATGCGAGTCTGAATAATTACGCGACCGGCTTTATGACCACGCCCTGCCCTGCCTGTCACCTGCGTCATCTGCTGCCACCAGCGCTCTCCGGCCCTGAAATCGGGCAGACTGACACCGAGATCAGCATTCACCACGCCCACCAGTGTCACATTAGGGAAATCATGGCCCTTCACCAGCATCTGCGTGCCGATCAGGCAATCAAGTTCTCCTCCCTCAAAGGCGGCGAGTGTTTCGGTCAGGCGTGAGTGGCTGGTAATGACATCACGATCAAAACGGCTGAAGCGCAGATCGGGGATCGAGGCTTGCAGGTACTCCTCAAGCTTCTCCGTGCCTTCACCCAGCGGCATAAAGGCATCTTCGCCACACGACTCACAGGTTTTGGGTACACGCCTGCGGAAACCGCAGGTGTGGCAACGCAGCTGGCCTGCCCGCCTGTGCAGGGTGAGCCGGATTGAGCAGCCGGGACACTCCGGCACATCACCACAGGCCGTGCACTGCAAAGCAGGAGCATAACCGCGCCGATTGAGAAACAGAATAGTCTGATCACCGCGCTCCAGATTTTCACGCATGGCTTCAAGCAGTGGCTCGGAGAGAGGGTTGTCGATGCCGCGCATATCAATGATCCGGCTCTGCATCGGCATATCATGGGAAGCGACACGCAGCGGAAGATCAAGGCGGCTATAGCGACCTGCCTCAACCTGAGCCCAGCTCTCAAGGCTCGGTGTTGCTGAACCGAGTACAATCGGAATGTTCAACTCCTGCGCCAGCAGCACAGCCATATCACGGGCTGAATAGGTCATGCCCTCCTGCTGTTTAAAGCTGGCATCATGCTCCTCATCAACAACGATCATCTTCAGCCTTGGCAGCGGCAGAAACAGAGCTGAGCGCGTACCGATCAACACATCGGCCTTATCCAGATGCTGGCGTACAGCCAGTCGATCACCACCACTAAGCGCAGAATGCCAGATCGATACATGTTTAAAGCGATTGGTCAGGCGTGAGAGCCACATCGGCGTAAGGCCTATCTCCGGCACCAGTACCAGCACCTGCCCACCCTTGGCCACCACCGTTTCGGCGGCTTTAAGATAGACCTCGGTTTTACCCGATCCGGTGCGGCCAAAAAGCAGGTAGGGCTTAAATGCGTCAAGATGCGAAATTAGCGAATCGATCGCCTTCTGCTGATCTGTAGTAGCTGCAAATCCAACAGATGGAGCCTGCTCTACCGGCTGGAACGGTTCAGTCGCTACAATCTCTACAGACCCCGATGCCACAGCGCTCAGAAGCGCATAGCGAACACCTGACGTCAGCCCCTGCTCTGCCGCACGTTTCAGAACGGTTTTCAGGGTAACTGCGGCACGGGTTGTGAACAGATTGGCAAGCAGAGGATGGTCGGCTAGCTGGGTGGGTTCACTGCAGCGAAAGCGGCGCAGATCATCCTGCAGTGCCCAGCCCAACGCACTGCTCCAGAGCTCACCGGGTGCGGCAAGATAGTAGCGCCCTACCCGTTCAAGCCATGCCAGACGTGACTGATCCAGTAGCGGAGTAAGATCGAGTCGGTCAGATACCACTTTTAGTGTCTCGCGTTTCTCATCAGAGACTTCTGTAATCGAGAGCAGCAATCCGAAGCGCGTCCCTTTACCGAACGGAATCTGAACACGGATACCGCAGAGAGGTTGACCAAGCGATTGCGGCCAGAGGTAGGTGAAGCTGCCGGGAAGGGGTGCAAACACCGCAACCTCAACTGCAACATGCTGACCCTGCAAACTACTCAGCGCGTCCATCCCCATCGGCTGCTGTGAAATCAGCCTCGGGTACAAGCTGCTGCAAACCGTCATAGATAAGCTGCACATCACGCTTACCACAGGCGGAGCGAAGTTCATCCATCACCACCTTCATCTCATCCCATGCAACCACCCGACTTCCCGACAGCATGATCTTGGGATGGGTGGTGGCACTGAGGTGTTCGGATTCGTGGAACAGCTCTTCATAGAGCTTCTCACCGGGCCTAAGGCCTGTGAAGCTGATCTCAATATCCCTGCCCGGCTCAAGACCGGTAAGGCGGATCATCTGCTCAGCCAGATCAACAATTTTCACCGGCTCACCCATATCAAGCACAAAGATCTCACCACCTTCACCCATGCTTCCAGCCTGCAGAATCAGGCTTGCCGCTTCAGGGATGGTCATAAAATATCGGGTGATATCGGGGTGGGTCACAGTGACCGGGCCACCTGCTTCGATCTGCTTGCGAAACAGTGGCACAACAGAACCGGCAGATGCCAGCACATTGCCAAAGCGGGTGGTGATAAAAGCGGTGTGATCGGCACGCAGGTTCAGGTTCTGGCAGTAGATCTCAGCGGTGCGTTTGGTTGCGCCCATGACGTTGGTCGGATTCACCGCTTTATCGGTAGATACCTGCACAAACTTTTCAACCCCAAACTGCACCGCCAGATCGGCAATGCTGCAGGTGCCGAAAACATTCGTTTTTACCCCTTCTGCAGGATTCTCCTCCACCAGCGGTACATGTTTATAAGCCGCCGCATTAAACACCACATCAGGTTTAAACTCTTCAAACACCCAGCTCATGCGCGAAACGTCCCGGATATCACCGAGCAGGGCATACAAACGCGTTTCAGAGGCAAGCAGAGAACGTATCTCCTGTTCAATGCTATAGAGGTTGAACTCGCCATGATCGAGAAGAATCAGTTGCGCTGGTTGCAGACGAACAACCTGACGGCAAAGCTCTGAGCCAATCGAACCACCGGCACCGGTGACCAGAACACTGCGGCCGGTCAGTAGCTGGTGGATACCGGAATGATCCAGCTCAACACTCTTGCGCCCGAGCAGATCTTCAATCTGAACCTGTCGCAAACGGGAAACCTCAACCTTGCCATCGGCCAGATCAGCAACTGAAGGTAGAATGCGACAGGTCACCCCTTGTGCCTGGCACTGCTCTACGACTGATTTAATTAGTTGGTGCGAAGCAGATGGCAATGCCAGTAACACAACCTCGATATCGCGCTGCCCTATTGCCAAACCAAGATCTTCCAGTGTTCCGATAACACGGACACCATGAATCTCTTGCCCCTGCCTACGGTCACCATCATCAAGAAAGCCTATCGGCTCGTAAGGACCGGATTTCAGCAGATCACGGACAAGCAGTTCACCGGCCTGCTCAGCACCGACAATTAACGCACGTTTTCGTCCATAAGATCGAAAATTAAGATGGCGATCCTTGATCCAGCGATATAGCAGCCTCGGTGCAGCTAAGCCAAAAGCTAATATGGCGGGATACAACACCAACACAGAACGTGGCAAACTCTCCAGTCGCTGCCAAATAAACATCACAACAAAACTGACCAATGCAGCAAGGAGTACAGCTTTAAATATTCGAACAAGATCAGGAAGAGAAGCAAAACGCCAGACCCCTCGGTAGAGTCCGAGAAACCAAAATGCAACCGCATGAACTGGCAGCGCAATTACGATCAAGAGCTGAAGTGATTTAATATATTCAAAAGGAATTACATCGAGGTTGAATCGAAGCCAGAAGGCAAACCAAATCGCAAGAGGAATCCACAAGAGATCGTGGATCATTACCAGAAGAGGATTCCGCAATGTCAGCAACTTATTCATAGCCAGCCATGCTTCACAAAAAAGATGGCGCGGCAATCTCTATCCGTAAAACTGCCGCACCATATCGTTAAGAATATACTAGTGACTGGCCATATCCTTATCATTATCTCCGCCGACTTCGACAGAGCCTTTGATTCTCGCCAGTTTTTTCTCGCTAAGTCCTTTGATATTGAGCAGATCATCCACGCTGGCAAAAGCGCCGTGTTCACCACGATAAGCAACAGTCTTTTCCTATACAATTCAGAGCAGAATCCCATCATCAGAATGATCATTCACCACTTAATTCAAGAATGAAGACATTGCTATTCGCTAATCAACCTTAAGTATCCTTCTCACCCAAAGTCTCAGACAAGCCTGCGCTTAACATCAGTACAGCAAATATAGTCGAGAAATGCTCTTCCATACTGGCGGATGACAATCCATGCACCAACAATGCAGCCCCTGTCAAAGTTATCAGTGGCATCACGGTTGAATTGCGCCATGGCTTGGAAATCCCCTCCCGGACCCAGAAGTAGAGTAGCGTTAGGAGTAAGACCAAGCCGATCACTCCCCATCGAACCATGGATAACAGATACTGGTTATGGGGATGTACAATAGGTACATCATAACTCCACTCATCAACATGGTTTGCTTTCCAGTCAGCAACTGCTTTCGGAAAGCTGCCTGTTCCAAAGCCTATAATCGGTTTATTCAGCCACGTCTCGTAACTCACCTTCCACCACTCAAGTCGCGCCGTTGCAGAAGAGATTGCTGAAGTCTGATCCCAATTAAGCTCTGATTGGCTATTCACATTGCCAGTAAGAGCATGCCATGTGCCTAGAAGTCGATCCTTGCCAGGGCCAAAAGAAATCGTCAAACCCACCAGAAACAGTATCGAGGCTAAGGAGATGAGCATTCTCCTGCTACTCCCCTCCTGCAACCACTTCACCATTACAAACAACATGACGGCCAGTGTTACGATGTAACCACTTTTTCCCTGTGCCATAAACACCATGACTAGAGCCCACAGGCTCAGCCCCCATAATAACCAGCTATACCTGTTTCGACACAGAAGACCAAGATGAATTAGCCAAGCAGCCCAAATACCATATATAAATCCAAAGCTAGTATGGCCGATATGGCCAGTCGCATTCTCTGCTGATGAGCCAGATGCAGAATGACCGTCAGCCAAACCGTTGGCCTGTAAAACACAAAACAGCAGGTTTGCTGTAAATCCAACGCTTGCAACTGCAAGGAACACCTGTCTGTTCCCTTGCATAGAAAGCACCGAAACAACAATGGGCAACAATAACCAGAACCAGTGTCTACCCAAAATCTTCAGACCCCAAGCATAATCAATACTCCAGATCAGGCCGATAACCACCAGTGCAAGATAAGCAATCAGTGCCAGCACCAATCCTCTGTGAGCCTGCCACAGAGCCATCAGGCCTTGCCACCAGATGCCACTTAACAAACCCAATGCCAGCACAATACCAAGAGCGACATTAGTAGCCGCCACTGAGAAGGGAAAGCAGAGTATCGCTATGCAGAGAAACAGCAGTGTTACAGATTTTGCTCCCTGCCAGGCAGGTAATAGATCAGGCAACGGCACGTTGAAATACCACCCTTACCGCTGCAATGGTTTTTTCAATGTGCTGCTTTTCAAGTGTTGGATGCACGAGCAGTACCAGACTACGCTGCCCGGAACACTCGGCATTAGGCAGTGGATAGCTATCTCGCATAAACGGTATAAAGGCTTTTTCACGATAGATCTCGCTGCAACTACCGTGAAAACAGGGAACACCTTCAGCATTAATCGCTTCAATGATGCGATCCTGATTCCATTTACTATTTAGAGCCGCTGCATCGATAGATGCATAGAAGCGATAATAGGCATGCAGAACATTCTGATCAGGACGATGAAGATTCAATCCTGGCAGATCGCTGAGCCCATCGATCAGCATCGCTGCATGGCTACGTCTAATAGCCAACCACTGTGGCAACTTCTTCAGCTGTATCCTGCCGATGGCCGACTGCATCTCTGTCAGCCGCCAGTTGCTGCCAAAACTGGTGCAGAACCAGCGATGGCCAGGACCATGCTCGCGATGGAACACCTCATCATAATCACGACCATGATCCTTGAAAGCCCACACCTTATGCCACACATCCTTATCACTGGTAACCAGCATACCGCCTTCTCCACCGGTAGAGATAATTTTATCCTGACAAAACGAGAAGGCTGCGGCGTGACCAAATGAACCGACTTTGCGTCCATCGATCTCAGCGCCATGAGCCTGTGCACAATCCTCGATCACCTTTAGATCATATTTTTGGGCATAGGCCATAATTGCAGGCATATCACAGGGCCAGCCGGCAAGATGCACGACAATGATCGCCCGTGTTTTTTCACTGCGCGCCGCATCAATAGCATCAACAGTGATATTGCCACTGCTCAGATCGATATCTGCCACCACAGGAACTGCCCCGCGCATCACCACGCTGCTGGCTGTAGCAATAAAGGTTTTGGCTGGCACGATCACCTCATCTCCAGCCCCTATCCCCAAACCATAGAGAGCGGCCTCCAGTGCCAGTGTTCCATTGGCAAGTGCAACGGCATGGGAGGCTCCGATATACGCTGCAAACTCTCGCTCAAAGCAGTCGCCCTGCTCTCCACCCCAGTAATTCACCTTACCAGATCGCAGCACCGCTTCGACAGCAGCGATTTCATCATCCTGATACTCAGGCCAGAGAGGGAAATCCATCGCTACTCCATACCTCCGGAGATCCCTCTTGCCGGCACACCGACAACCGTTGAGCAGTCCAGAATATCACCGATCACCGCTGCTCCTGCACCAACGGTAACGTGGCTACCAATTCGAATACCCTGAATCACCGAACAGCCAATCCCAAGCCAGCTACCTCTACCCACCTTAACACCACCACCAATACTGGCTCCCGGACAGACATGCACACCATCATCCAGACGACAGTCGTGATCCACACTTGCACCAGTATTCACAATGCAACCTCGACCGAGCCTGGCATCTGCCTGCACCGTGGCATTGGCCATCACTACACAGCCGGCATCCAGCCTGGCCGATGGGCTTACCCAGGCAGTGGGATGAGTCAGCGTAGGAATCTTGAATCCGCAAGCGATCAACTGCTCAAGCCACTGCAGTCGCAAGCTGTAATCACCCACCGCCACAGCGGCATGGGAAAATTGCGATACAAACTCACCAGCCTGCTCAACTGCCCCCAATACAGGCCAACGCATTGAACCATTGAGCATGGCAAACCTGTCATCAAGCAGGGCAATGGATTGCCAATCACCTCTGGCTTCAGCCACCTCGGCCATCACTTTACCGTGCCCACCGGCACCAAGAATGAGTAGCTGATGATTCATTTGGAACTCCCCCGAAACTTTTCCATTGTCACATGCCCGGACTGTGACACACCCTCTGAACGCAACACCTTCAGCAGTGTCATCCAGAGGATTCTCAGATCCAGCAGCATTGACCGGTTCTCCACATACCAGACATCACAACGGAACTTCTCTTCCCAACTGATGGCATTGCGCCCGTTCACCTGCGCCCAGCCGGTGATACCCGGTCTCACATCATGGCGTCTAGCCTGCTCATCACTATAGAGCGGCAGATACTCCATCAACAGTGCTCTTGGCCCAACCAGACTGATGTCACCCTTTAAAACATTCAACAGCTGTGGCAACTCATCCAAACTCAGCCATCGCAACAACTGGCCAAAAGGTGGCAATCTCTCTTCATCAGGCAATAGCTCACCGCTAGCATCTCTGGCATCGGTCATACTGCGAAACTTATAGATATAGAACGGTTTGCCATGCAGACCGGGGCGCTGCTGCCTGAACAGCACTGGTGAACCAAGTTTGATTCTCACCAGCAGAGCAAGCAGCAGTAGCAGCGGCCACAATAACAGTATGCCGATGATCGCTACAACAAGGTCAAAGAGTCGTTTCATGGCAGGCCATCATAGTAATTCAACCACGCCTGAACCAGACGTTTGGTAGGAAAATCATCTCTGGCCCGCTGTAGCGCTGCTTCACCCATACTGTGACGCATTTCCGAATTCGTCGTCATCATGGTGATCGCCTGCGTGAGTTCATCTATATTGCCTGCCTCAAACAACAATCCTGTCTCCCCGTCACGAATCGCATCTGACAGACCATAAATCCTAGAACCAATGGCCGGAATTCCGCACGCTGCGGCTTCGATAACCACACTGCCAAAACCCTCGCGATAGCTCGGCAGACAAAACAGATCAGCAGCTGCAAAATAGGACTCCGGTTGATCTGTATAGTCGACAAAATGAAGTTGCTGATCATAAGCTGCTGAAAGCGCTCTGATCTGCTCCTTCAAACCACCCTCATCAGGCCCAACAAATAGCAGATGCAATGCCTCACACCTTGCTGCAGCTGCAACAAAAGCAGATGCCAGATCAAGCACGCCTTTATCCCGATTCAAACGCCCAAGAAAAAGCAGCAGAACATCATTATCACCAATATTCAGTACATCCCTTACCTCTACTCGCCGGTTCTCATCAGGCCTGAAACGTTCTGTATCGACGCCACTGATCGAACCATCAGCAAGCACTGCCAACTTCCCTGAACGGCAAATGCCCTGGTCGATCAAGAACCCTTTCTGGGAGTCGCTATCAGCCAGAAGGTGTGTGGCAGAGCTTGCCAGCAAACGATCCATACCTTTGAGCAGCATTCGAGAAAAACCGGATCGCGTTGCCCAAACCTGACCCGTGAAGGTGTGGATACGCAAAGCCACTCCGGCCATCTTTCCTGCCAACATCGCCAGCAGCCCGGCTTTTGGTGTCACCGAATGGATCAGATCAAAGCCGGCTTTGCGAAATAACCGGTATAGTTGCCATAGTGCGCGCAGATCTGCCAATGGGGTGATTGCTCGCTCAATAGCTAGCGGCATAACCTTTACCGGCAGGCCATTCCGGACTGCAAAATCTTCCTGCGTGGTATTCAACACCAGCGTCACGTCATATTTTTCACTCAAGGCAATAATATGCTCTTCCAGGAATGCCTTGATGGTCATCTCAGAGCTAACAACGATACAGAGCCTTTTCACATTACTGCTCACTGTCGCCTCTGATATCCGGAAACCAGATCCTTCAAGCCATTCTCCATGGAGATCACATGTTCATAACCTAATTCTTTCTGAATCCGGGCAATGGAATAAACAGAACGATTGGTTAATGCATCAACCCTTGCCTGAGTAAGAGGCAAGCCAGGGATGCCTGACGTCACTTTACATGCCCATCGCATAAATCCTTCAGGCAATCGAAGTGAAGGAGAACGGCGACCGAGTTCTGATGCAATGATCTGAACGAAGGCTTCTAATGCAGAGTGATCTGAAAGGTTATAGATCTTGCCCTTTGCAGCCGGATTGGTACCGCATTGAATAAGTCCCTCAACAACATTATCGACATGAATATAATTTGCAGATGCACCCGGTTTACCAATAAAAAAGAATAAACCTCGATCAATCATATTGATCATACTGAACAGTGACTGATTTTTCATATCCGATGCAAAAACATTCGAAGGCCTCAGTACTGAGCAACTGAATGCACCATTTTTTACAGCAGCTAATACAATTGCATCTGATTCTGCCTTGGTCACTTCATACTCACCGACCGGCTTAATGGGAAAACTTTCAGTTATCATACCATCCGAAACCGGGCCATAAACCCCCACGCTGCTAAGCTGCACCCAATGCCCGATACCGCTACAGGTAGCCGCCTCAACCAACTTCTGCGTGCCCTCCACGTGCAATGAACGCATCGCATTTTCATCTGTTAACTGACCAGCACAGTGGTAGAGCAGGTCCACGCCATCAACAAACGGCTGGAGACTGTTGTCTTTTGCAATCAAATCCCCTGAGAAATATTTAACCCTGTTAACAGGCAAGGCAGGAGAACTCCGCGAAAGGATGCGCACCTCATCTCCTCTGGCAAGATGCGCCAAAGCCAGTTTATTACCAATAAAACCGGTGCCACCAGTGATCGCAACGATCATTTCAGCAGTCGCAGCAGCAGCAATATACTTTGCACCACTCTTGATCGCCCAAGCATCAGTTGCACACGAAATACCTCCGTTGCATTGCCTAATAAATCAACCGTGCTGACACCACCAAACCCAATCTCTCCAGCAATGAAATCACTCTCATAACGCTTGGCACCACCTTCACATGCCTTCATCACAAACAACTGGTCAGCCGCAATCGGGAATTTTCTGGAATAATCTCCATACTTCTGATGCAGATCTTTTTTAAATGCTGTCGCCAGTGTATGCGATGCAATGAATGCGATATGGCCATACAACCATGCTAGGCCGCTCCTGATTTTCATGCGGCGCTCACCGTACTTCGCATTGGCAACTATAATATCTGCATCAGATGCTTCAGCGGCATGCCGAAAATTAGCAATTGCATCACTCTCAAAGAAATCATCAGCCCCGGCTACGATATAATACTCACCTGAAGAGTGTTGAATGGCGCGGTTAAGTGCATCGTAGATGCCGAAATCCGGCTGTGAGGAAATGACAATATTAAGATCTGTGATGGTGTTCAGTATCTCAAGCGTAGCATCATTTGATGCACCATCCGTAACAACCCATTCAAAGTCCCTGTCTGTTTGTGAACGCAAACTTTTAATCAGCCGTGGCAAATGCTCTTCCGCATTAAAAGTTGCCGTAATAATACTGATCGTTGCTCGTTTTTTCTTTTTCTTTTCGGTCAAAATCATCTCTCACTATATAGCGACACAAATAGTCACTATGTCTAAGAATCACATATGCAACGAGATTTGCGCATCATATTGGTTATCAACACTCTACTGCTCAGGCAGCTAGGCTGACACGCCTGTCAGCTCATTAAATGCTGCATCACACATCTTCTCAACTACACCATCCACATCCGTTTTATGATGCCAATTGAGAATTTTACCAGCCTTACTTGCATCGGCACGCCCATATTGAATATCCGATGGTCGCAACAGTGCGGCTTCCGATTCAACATAGCATTGCCAATCCAAACCAAAATGTTCAAAAGCGCGCCCTACAAAATACTGTAAAGAGACAGTTCGACCAGTAGCAATAACAAAATCCTCTGCTATATCCCGCTGCATGAGAAGCCACATCGCCTCAACATATTCCGGAGCCCAGCCCCAGTCCCTATGAATATCAAGGTTTCCCAACGCCAGCTTTTCTTTGCTGCCATTGGCAATTCTCGCAGCAGCTTTAATTATTTTTTGAGTAACAAAACGTTCAGGGCGCAAACTCGACTCATGGTTAAACAAAATTCCAGTACAGGCAAACAGACCATACGATTCTCGGTAGTTTACGACCAGGCCATGGGCCGAAACCTTCGCCACTGCATAGGGACTACGAGGGTGAAATGGCGTATTTTCATGGGCTTTTTCATTACCCGTATCGCCGAAACATTCGCTGGACCCAGCATTGTAGAAGTGAATTGGTCTCTCGATAAATCGAATTGCCTCAAGCATATTCAGTGTACCTATGGCGATGCTTTCCATGGTCTCCACAGGTTGATCAAATGACAAGCCAACCGAGCTCTGTCCGGCCAAATTGTAAACCTCGTCTGGTTCTTCATTCTTGAGGGCTGAAAACACACTACGAAAATCGTTAATGGCCATAGATACTGTTCGCACCTGTTCGCGAATACCTAGTTTCGTCAAGTTCGTAAAAGGTGTGGCCATGGCATCTCGGGATGTTCCAACCACTTCATATCCTTTTTCCAAAAGAAACTTGGCCAAGTAGGCACCATCCTGCCCGCCGATACCACAAATCAAAGCACGTTTCATTGCAACAACTCCCGGTAAACATCCATTGATTCACTCGCAGTTCGGTCCCATGAAAAACAGCGAATACGTTCTCGCCCGCGTTGAATCAATTCATCACTTAATTCACTCGATGAGACTACCTCCTCGATACTTGTGCGCAATTCATCGACATCATCCGGATCGAACAACCTGGCTGCATCGCCCACTACTTCAGGGATTGAACTTGTGTTACTGCAAATCACGGGACAATCGAAACTCATAGCTTCCAAAGGTGGGATGCCGAATCCTTCATAAAGTGACGGATAAACAAATGCTTCAGCTTTCCTGTACAATCCGGATAACAATGCATCATCCCCTGAGAGCTGCCGTATAGAGTCAGTCAAACCCAAGGCACGAATACGATCAACTTCTTCCGAAGAAAAACCACCACCACCAAAAGCAACGACAGAAAAATTATTTTTCAACTCTGATGATGCAGCGAAGGCCTGTAGCAATGTATCAAAATTCTTGTATCCGCCACGTGGCCCTACATACAGTATAAAAGGATGTTGTTCGCCCTGGCTCGAGAGTATTTCACCACTGTTTGTCAACGAAAACCCGAGGTGCACAACGACTGTTTTTTCTAACGGAACGTTAAACAGGTCTATCAAATCACGCTGTGTGCTAGCAGAAATACAGATTATTCGATCCGCCCGCTCAACAGCTTCCCGCTTCGTTTCAGAAGTGCGATCACGTGCGAGAAAGTGTTCCGGGAACTTTTCGTGAATCATGTCAAAAACTGTCAACACCGTTGGGCAACCGGAAGGGGCAAGAGAGCGCCGACGGTAATAATGGGTTTCATGCAGCACATCCGGCTTCTCAGCCCTGATCATCATAGGCTCGACTATACTATTAAGGGCGCTGATTATTCGGCCACTATGCTTGAATTTGGGTATGCGTATACCTTTAACATCCACATCACCCTCTGACAGATAGCTGTTAACATGCATCGGAGCTACAACTGAAGCCGAAAAATCCGGATCATTCCCTATTCGTCTAGTCAGCTCATAGAAATACCTGGAGATACCACCAAACGCCTGCCAGCAGAAAACCTGATCATCGAATACTACTTTCAAATTACTATTCACACTCAATCGTCAAGCTCAATCAATGGTAGTGATTCGAGGATTGTCCTCTCATCTTCGGCACTCAAAAACAGCAGCTTTCCATCGGCATCTCTTGCTTCTCGAAATTTCCCGGCCACGAAACCGACATCCACAGACAACTCCTGCAATGGATCAGCAAGCAGATCCGATCGGACAAAAAATGCATTCACACCGTTGCTGTTGCATCCGACAAAGGAGTAACCTTTTTGCTTGCCCAGATTCACCAGCGCTTTCAGAGATGCCCCGAAATAAAGCAATGAATGGTGCGCCTGATGACGAACAAAGTTTGCATCATAAGGAACAGTCACGGCTCTGTCAGCGCCAAATCTCGAGTTATACTCAAGCACAACTATCCTCGGCGAGACTCCCTCGATTGCTTTCCAAACCCAATAATCATTGCCATCCACATCAATGGAGAGCAACCCGATATCACCGGACATGCCATTACTTTTCAGAAGATCGTTGATATTCTCTTTGGTGATAAAAGAGCACTCTGCTTTTAAATTGTAACGCCAGTAAATCGGATCGGATTTGATACATGCGATATTCTCCGGATCACCATCCATGACCAAACCCGACCAGTTATTATTAATCAACAGAAAACGGGTATTGGACTCGAGATAATTCGACGCACCGAATTCGACAAATGTCTTATTTTCAATTGGCACATGGCGGATTAGATGTTGGATGATTCCATCTTCACCCCACTGCGAGTAAACCCTGAATTCATGATCTTCAATACGAAGAGATTCATTACTGCAATCCTGTCTGGCTTCGATTCTTCCCAGGGCCTCCTGAATGAATCCAAGACGCTGATCAAAATCGTTGATCATTTTAACAGTCGATTTTATTTTATTTATGTATTTCTTCATCAATATACAGTTCCCGATTCAATCAAGTGTGTCCTTTCCCATTCATGATTTAAAAAATGTACGCCGAAGCTGAACAAATGCCACAGATAAGTTCAACTTCATCAGAATCAATAAAATCCTGCTTCTTTGCTTAAAGCTCAGGTCATCGGTTAAATTGACAACGTATTTTGTCAGCCTGAAAAAAGGTAATAGCACCTCAATCACATGGTTTCTGAATTCGCTATAAGCAGCTGAGCCCCTACTAATTCCTTTGACTCCAAATATCTCGTACCCATTCTTTGTCCGATTCACTTTCCCCTTGCTGGCAAGATACAAATCTATCGCCCAATCTGCAGCAATAAATGATTGGCCAATCATATTGCAACCTCGCAACACATCGGTCCGTATCAGGGAATAAAATATTCCATGCGAAAGCCAGCAATGTTCAAAGAACTGGACAAATCGATCAAACTTTTCACCATCCAAGGCAAAGTTTATAAGTTTTTGCTGGCCCAGTGGACGATCATCAAATCCGTTCGGGCATGTCGAAGCAACATATTCCGGATTTTCAGACAGAAATTTGGCATTTAAGTCTATAAAGTCCGGTGATCGCGTATCATCACAAGCAGCCCACATGAAATATTCACCATGCGCCTCATCCAGCACAACTTTGAAATTAGCCGATGCCCCGATATTTGTTGTTTGCCGCACGTATCTGATCCGTTCATCCCGACCAGCATATTCTCGACAAACCTGCTCTGTCCCATCCGTAGATGCATTGTCGGAGATGATTAATTCAAAGTCGCCAAACGATTGCGCTAGCAACGAGTCCAGCGCAGTTCTTACCAGTTGTTCACCATTAAATACTGGCATTCCAATACTAACTTTAGGAGCAGTTACTAATTTATTCACTATTGATTACCCCACATATGCTGCCCCCAGCACCGTTTTCGCAAACACCGATACTCTGACAATAGCTTATGCGAACTCTTTTTGCTCAGATACCGGGCAACCCTCGATAACGATCGGAATACCTATGAGCATATGCACACTAACGCGATTGATGGGTCACCACCTCTTTGCTGTCAGCGGCCTCTCGCCTAAGCGCGAGCACTCCCTGTCTAGCACATCAAATTTGGCAACCTGTCTGATATACACTTCCATAAATTGGGTGGTTATTTTTTCTTCAACCATGCTCCAGGCCAGTGCGTGATGTTTTCAGTCAAATCGCTTTCATTGAATGGCCACACAGGCTGCTCAACGACAAAGTCAGGATGAGCTTCAGCAAATTCCTTTGCAGCATCTGTCGGGTGATTCCAGTCCCAGTCGACTTCGCCACGCGGCACATCAGCCAGATCATACATAATGCCATCAGTTGCCACGATGTAGGAACCGGGTGTCACCAGATCGTGATATGCCTCAAGTTCATCAGCTACGTGCTGCTTGGTGTGATTGGAGTCCAGAATGATCAGTACAACCTCTCCCGGTTGAACCAGAGCTTTGACCTGCGCCACAATCTCAGGAGCAGTAGAACTGCCTTCGATCATGGTAATCAGTTCAGACATCGGATGCGCCTCAACTGCTTCACGGTTGTGTGGGCGAATCTCAATATCCACACCAATCACACGCCCCTTACCCATCGCCTTGCACAGGCTGGCATTGTAAATAAGTGAGCCGCCATGAGCGATTCCGGTTTCGATAATCACATCCGGTTTTACCTGCCAGATGGCTTCCTGAGTGCGGATCATATCTTCGGGCAACTGAATGATCGGTCGTCCCATCCAGCTGAAACTGTACTGGTATTTCTCATTCCAGCCCACGCGTACCCACTGGCGACTGATCTCTTCAAATGCCTTCTTGCTGTACAGCGGCAACTCCAACGATTCACCATTCTCCTCGCGGATCAGTGTCTTGTTATCGGTATCAATAGTTAATTTCATAGCGACCTACTCTATCATATTCAGGCTCATTCCAGCCTGTTTTAATATTTCCCTGTTCTCATCACGGTAGTTCGGATTCATCAGAACCACATCGCTCACACCGCGTTCTTTAAGCTGAAGTGGATCAACAATAGCATGGCCACTTCCCGCCACATATTTACCCTGCTTGTTTGGGTTCAGATCGACCAGGCAGTCGATCAGCTCACAATCGGGATCAATCAGGTTAGCAAATGTAACACCTTTTGCACCAGCCCCCCACAGCGCAACCCGGCCATCAGTTGCAAGGGCCAGCACCCTTTGCTTCCAGTCCTGCAGAAGCGTCAATTCGTGCTCTGCATAGCCAGTTGCCAACGCATAGGTTTCGCCACCATTAAGTTTCACATCAGAGGCAACCGGACTTGCTTCAATCCACAGGTACTGACCGCCAAATACATGTCTGACTTCATCAACCCTGAATCCGCCCATCTGAAATGCACTGGAAAGTGATGCGGCAGTAAACAGCGAACAGTGCTCATAAAAGAAATCCCAGATGACACCGTTACGTAAAATCCACTCCACGCACGGTGTTTCAAAATAGACCTTTGCACTGGTGCGCTCGCCAATTGCAGCCCGCACCGATTTAAGCAACATTACCGGATCAGGAACATGTTCAATCACATGCCGGCAAATCACCACGTCGGCAGGCACTGATGTGCAACTCTCATCATAATAGCGGGATTCAAAAGACATGCGGCCATCGAGCAGTGACGGTGGACCTGCATAACTCGGATCAAAACCTACACCGCTATTGCCACCCTCTTGCACAAGTCGCTGCAAAAATTGGCCCTGCCCACAGCCAACCTCAACCACCTGTTTGCCCCTGACACCCTTCTTATCGATCAGCAGTGAGATAAGGGCATTGAGATGACTCTGAAAACTGGATGAACAACCCTGATTATTATCATAGCTGTCGCCATAATTGAGCAAACCTGGATCAAATGCCGCATTGAAGACAAAGCCACAATCGGCACAAACTGTCATCTCAAGATCACCACGCACAATATCCTGAGCCTGTTGGTAGCTTCTCATCAGCAGATTCTGGTGTACAGGCACAGCCGGGCGATGCAGGAACTTCGATAGCTGCTGCGAGTTACACAAAGGGCAAGCTTTAACTGGCATTGTAATCACCCTGATTCTGTTTCCACCACCCAATCGTTTCAGACAATCCCTGCTCCAGTGAAAACGCTGGCTGCCAGTTTAATTCGTCACACAAACGGCTCACATCGGCCGTCAATACTGCAGGGTCATCCTCACGATTTGGCAGGGCACCAAATTCAATCCGTCCACGACCTTCTATCTGCTGCATGATTTCTTCACCAATCCCTCTCAGCGTGCATGATACGCCGGATGCAATATTCACAGCACCAGTCAGATCACTTTCAAGCAATGCGGCAAAAGCAGAAGCCACATCTTGCACATACATAAAGTCACGCAGTTGCCTGCCATCTGAACAAGGTACTGTTTCCTGCCGCAAAAGACCGTTGATAACAGCAGGAACAAAGCGGCCGCCCACTTCGCCGGGCCCATAGAGAAAGAAAATACGCCCCCAGGAGAAACTGACCTGATGTTGTACGCAATAACTCCGGGCAACCTGATGCAAAGCATGTTTGCCAGTTCCATACAGTGTCGCCGGATTACATGATGTTTCCTGTTCGATGCAGTGCCCTTTGCTCCAGTCGTATTCTGCACAACTACCGGCCATAAGCACACGCTTACCCCCATGCTCAACAAACGATTTCAGGAGATTCAGGCTGCACCCGACCCAATGTAAATTTTCAGCAGCGTTCCAGAACTTGCCATGCACGGTATACCAGGCCAGATGCAGCAGGTGTGTGACTTGTAACTCATGTAACAGAGCATCCACAGCCGGGTAATCCATCAAATTGACTTTGTGCCAGATCACCCCCTCAACACCCCGGGCTTCACTTAACCAGCACAACGCATGCACTTCATACCCAGCTTTAACAAGCAACGGCAATATATAACGACCGATAAATCCATCCGCACCGGTTACAAGGACCCGCTTCATTTCACAAAATCCGGATAAGTCTGATCCTTGTCCGACAAACACTGCGGCTGCTCCGGCCAGTGGATAGCAAAAGTCGGATCATCCCAGCGAATACCCGCTGCGCTACCGGGCACAAACACGGACGACATCTGATAGAACACTTCTGCATCATCAGTAAGCGTGAGAAATCCATGCGCGAAACCTTCAGGAATATACAGCGCACTTCTATTGCTTTCGTTCAATTCGACACCCTGCCATTGGCAATAGGTGGGAGAGGCTGGACGCAAATCAACAATCACATCGTAAATCGCACCACGGATGCAACGCACCAGCTTGGCCTCTTCATGGGGCGGCAACTGAAAATGCATGCCTCTCAGCGTCCCCTTGCTGCTATTATAGGAGATATTGCACTGCACCAGATTGCTGTTCAATCCATGTTCTTCAAATTCATCCCTGCACCAACTGCGGGCAAAAAAACCACGCTCGTCATTCATCGCCTCAACATCGATGAGGTAAGCACCTGCCAGTTTGGTTTGGCGGAAAATCAATCGATGACCTCAACCTGCGGAATCGGCAGTACAAACTTCGCCCCCCACTCCCGTGCATAGGCAAGCTGTCCGATCAGTTCATCTTTCAGATTCCATGGCAGGATCAGAATATAATCCGGTTTTGTCTCGGCAATGCGATCAGGATGCAAGACAGGGATATGCGTGCCCGGCAGAAGCGTACCCTGTTTATGCGGGCTGCGATCCACTGTGTAATCGATAAAATCAACGCGCACACCACAATAATTCAACAGGGTATTACCCTTGGCTGGTGCGCCATAGCCAACGATAATTTTACCGCTTCGCTTGGCCTCGATCAGGAACTCCAGCAAGCCGCGCTTGGTTTCGCGCACCTGCTCAGCGAAAGCACTGTAAACATCAGCTCCATTCAGCCCTGCTTCTATCTCTTTGGCTTTTAAAGCCACGACGGCCTGTGTAACAGGTTTGGATTGATCTGCTGCATGGCGACCATAAATACGCAGCGAACCGCCATGGGTTGGCAACTCATCAACATCAAACAGGGTTAGCCCATGTGCAGCAAATATCTGCTCCACCGTAATAAAAGAGAGATAGGAGAAGTGTTCATGATAAATCGTATCGAACTGATTATTGCGAATCTGTTGCAACAGGTGCGGAAACTCCATGGTAATCACACCATCGGATTTGAGTAGAACCTTCATGCCACCGACAAAGTCATTCAGATCCGGCACATGAGCAAGCACATTATTGCCAAGCAACAGGTCAGCATGTTTACCCTCTGCAGCCAGAGCGTTTGCTGTCTCAACACCAAAAAACTTCTCCAGCGTCGGTACATTTTTCTCTCTCGCTACTGCAGCTGTATTGGCTGTCGGCTCAATTCCAAGCACCGGCGTGCCCTGTTCAACAAAGTATTGCAGCAGATAACCATCATTACTGGCGATCTCAACCACATGACTGGCTGAATCCAGCTTCCAGCGATCGCTCATCGTTTTGACATAGCTCTTCGCATGGGCAAGCCAGCTGTCGGAATAGGATGAGAAATAGGTGTACTGATCATCGAATATATGATCAGGAGCTTCAAACGAGTCCAACTGCACCAGCCAGCAGGAGTTGCAAACATACGCATGCAGCGGGTAAAATGGCTCCATCTGGTTTGCCTTCTCAGGCCTGACATTGGCATTGGATAACGGTGACATGCCCAGATCACAGAAGCTTTGCGTAAGCTCCTCATTACAAAAACGACATTTCAAACTCATCTTGTCACCATTCCCTGAAATTCTTCAAGCTGATTCTGTGACAACAGTGCCACATCATCCCTATCATAATAGCAACGATACCATTCGGCGATCCATTTCAGTGCAAGCTCAAGATCAATAGCTGGGCGCCAGTTCAACTCATTTCTGGCCTTGCTGCAATCAAGCCGCAGGGTATGAGCCTCGTGCATATTTTCAACATCGGGCTCGACATGCCATGATGCATTTCCCCAATGCTCCACAAAATGCCCAACAATCCAGGCGACATCCTGAGTGTCAGCATCTTCAGGCCCGAAGTTCCACGCCTGAGCAAAGTCTTGCGGCTCTCTGTCCATGTGCTCCAATAACAGTAAATAACCATGTAAAGCCTCAAGAACATGTTGCCAGGGACGTACTGCACCCGGATTGCGAATGGACACAGCTTCACCTGCATGAAAAGAGCGCACCATGTCCGGCAATAGTCGGTCTGCCGACCAGTCACCACCACCAATGACGTTACCAGCTCTGGCCGTGGCAACAGCGACAGAATGATCAGCGGAGAAAAAGCTCTGACGGTAAGCAGACACTACAAGTTCCGTACAGCCCTTGCTATTTGAGTAAGGGTCATAACCACCCATCGGTTCATCTTCCTTATAACCGACATCGCGCTCTCTATTTTCATAACATTTATCACTGGTAATAACCAATACACTGCGTACTGAATCACAACTACGTATGGATTCCAGCAGGTTGACGGTTCCCATCACATTCACTTCATAAGTTTCAACCGGGTGCTGATATGAATATCTAACCAAAGCCTGGGCAGCCATGTGAATCACTACCTCTGGTTTGGCTGCAAGCATAGTCTGAGTCAGCTTCTCGCGGTCACGAATATCCCCAATAACAGAGTTCATCCCGGAAGCGACATTCGCTGCATCAAAAAGAGACGGTTCAGTTACTGGCTCCAGTGCATAACCGGTAACCTCTGCACCAAGCTGAGTTAGCCACAGACAGAGCCAACTGCCTTTAAATCCAGTATGACCTGTTACAAAAACCCGACGACCCTTCCAAAATGCTGGATTCATCACCAAACCTTCCAGGGTGCCTTGCCTGAATCCCACAACTCTTCCAGATACGTTTTATCACGCAGCGTATCCATAGGCTGCCAGAAGCCACCGTGTTTAAATGCCGCAAGCTCGCCTTCTGCTGCCAGTCCCTTCAAAGGGGCTAATTCCCATGAGGTTGCATCCCCTTCGATTCGCCCGAACACCCTGGGTGAGAGCACAAAGTAACCCCCGTTGACCCAACCACCATCACCATGCGGTTTCTCTTCAAAATCGACAATCTTCTTCCCTTGCAAATCAAGAGACCCGAAACGGCCCGGCGGCTGAACTGCTGTCACTGTTGCCAGAGCCCCCTGCTCGGCATGGAAGCGAACCAACTCAGAGATATTCACATCACTGACACCATCGCCATAGGTAAAACAAAAGTCTTCATCGCCAACATAATCTGCCACACGTTTCAAGCGACCACCTGTCATCGAAGCATCACCGGTATCCACCAACGTTACTTTCCAGGGTTCTGCCGTATTCTGATGCACCTTCATGGAGTTATCATTCATATCAAAGGTAACATCTGATGTATGCAGGAAGTAGTTGGCGAAGTACTCCTTGATCATATAACCCTTATAACCAAGGCAGATGATAAAATCGTTGATACCGTAAGCGCTGTAGCTCTTCATGATATGCCATAAAACCGGTTTCCCACCAATTTCAATCATAGGTTTGGGTTTCAAATGCGTCTCTTCACTGATTCTTGTACCAAGACCACCAGCCAAAATAACAGCCTTCACTTTGCACCCCCTATATGAGAATGGTTTAAACGAAAATCACCGGAATCAGTAAAGTTACGCAATGATTTTCTGATCCCAAGATGTTTTCCCTCTGTCCACTCTCGCAACCATATCTCATATACATTGGAAGTGAACTGTCCGTAATAACCTCCGAGCTCTTCGGTCATCTTTTCATAATCTTCAAACAGCCAGTTTTCAGTATTATATATGAACTTCATATAATAATATTCATACACTTCAGACTGATTAATTTGCAGTGATTGCACATCAAGGTTGCGGACAATTTGCTCATACTCATCCACTGTCTTTGGATGCAGATTGAAATCATAAGCAATATGCGGGTTACAATCTGAAGCATTCACCACCAGAACTCCGAGCGCTGCATACTCAAACCCGATTGTTCCATATGTGGTCAGTGCACAGCTGATCCCCTCCTCAATAAGCTGGTGGTGGGATGTGCTGGCATCAATCAATGTAAAGCGAGGGTATTTGTTGATAAAATAATCAATAATCTCGATATTGCCTGGCAAAAAATCAGGGTGGGTTTTGATGTACCAGTCGTAATCTGTCTCATTTGAAATTCTACCGAGAAAATCAAACCATTCATAAAAGTCAGGGAATAGATTATTACCATAGCTGTGCGGGCTATCGAAAAAGCAATGCGCTGCAATCAGTATTTTTTTCTTATTCGATTGCCGCAGAACAGGTTCCCCCATAGCTCTCCCGTATGCTGACTTAGTCGAGTACGCCATATCAACGCCAACCTCACCGGTAAATCGCAAGTTTATCCTTCTTTTCGCTTCTTCTATGCCTGCCTGCTGCTGTTGAGAGGGAAGCCCCGCAAAAACAGCGGGGAAATACTTATAGTCACCATAGGCAAACACATCATTTTCATCCATGCTGTACACGTGGGTGGCATTTGTCTGGTAGGCAGAAACTTTATGCTTCACAGCAATACGCAGAGGCATGGCATTGTTGTAAACACAGTGACTCACATTTACAGCTTTTACCTTATGAGTAATGAAATAATCCTGCCAATAAATAAAGAGCTCTAATGATTCACGCATAAAACGGGCGAATTGTTCACTCTTCAAGTCAATTGTCGGTAGTGAATATCTCCTGAGGAAAGTATCGTAGATCAAATCACCAATCCATACGCCTTCCACAACTAGGTTTTCAACATCCTGTTTACTTGCCAGTGAAGGGTATATCTCCTTAAAGAGCTGTGCCGCTCTGGCTATTTGTTGCTTGTTTGGATCCACTGAAACAAACGATGTAACTCCAAAAGAAGCATATATGTTTTTCACCACACGTGTACTGATAGCTCTCGAAGCTCTAATAAACGCAGCCACGAACGCATTACCATGCGGTGTATAAATTGTGGTATAGGCAACCACGTTGGCCTGATGCTTCTCTGCCAGCACATTTGCCAGATAGCTATAGGAGATTATTGCACTTTGCGCAGTATTCAACTCGAGAAGAACTTCACCATCTTGCTGGGAGTGATTTCTATTTCCCCATACGCTCTGGTTGTGCTTCATGAACAACACTTCTTGCTGATCAGCAAATAGAGAATTAAACCTGTGTAAAATACTCTTCAAGAAACCCTGCGCATTCATCGATTTTATATACTCACTTGTACATGCATTATATTTTTTTCAACTCAAGAAAGTTAAGAATACCCTCATGTGGCAAGCCGGTTGGCTTCGAGTGCCCCGGAATGCAGCAAAAGACCTTTCTTCCAGCCTCAAGCGCAATAATAAGTGCCATACTATTCATACCCACAACCATGTCAGACCAGACGCAATCCTCAATCAGGGAAGTTTCTCTACATAGGGTTATTCCCAGGCCTGACGAGTACGATTTTGCATAATGGGCATACTTGTCCGCAGGTTCAGATGGATGAGAACGAATCCGCACCTGAATTTCCCCGTCCGAATGATCAAGTACCTTTAGGTGAGAGATAAACAAATCCATCGCCTCAAATTCGGTATAACCAACCGCATCTTCTCTGCCACTGTCTTTGAGGGCATGAACAGAAACCGGTTCACAAACATACAGAATATTATAACAGCCCTTCCCGGTATCCTGTTTATCACGGCATTGATTGATCTCTTCTCTGATATCCATCATATAAGGGTTCTCAATGAGTCGAACTGGAACATCAGAAAACTTCTCTTCGGCGATATGCTGTGCATAGGTATCACCCACCCATATTTCATCAGGAAGGACCAACACATCATCAAGCTGGAATCGCTCCAGGTAGTTGCACCAATGATCAAGAAAGGAAGCAACTTTAACCTGTCGCTCTTTTGAATACCTGATGGCTTCTTTTTCCAGGTCCGATGCCCAGCTTGTTCCCGTCAAGACCATTGTGCTCTGATCAACAAGATGAACCAGGTTGCTGCAGTCAGCAAATTCAAGTCCTGTGATTTTACTCTTGAAAACTTTAATGGCGGGGCCATCAAGGATAAATCTGTAATGGTAATCCGGATTACGCCTTACCCATGCAGAGACAACTTCAGCCCCTCCCGCATCATAGCATATGACCAGCATATCGTTGCCCTTTTCAACGTTCAGGATCCAACTCTCCCTTCAGCAAACCAAACTCAACCGCATCAACGAATGATCCGTTTTCAAACAACGCCTGCCTTCGCACGCCTTCCTGCTTCATACCAAGCTTTGTCGCCAAAGCAATCATGCCAGCGTTATTTTCAGAGGTCCCACAATGAATCCTGTGCAAACCTACCTTATTGAACCCATGACTACATAAGAGGCGAGCAGCCTCTTCAGCATAGCCATGCCCCCAACAGCTCCGGTCTCCCATGATAATAGCAAACTCTGCACATCGATTATAACGGTCAATAGATTGCAGGCTTATATTGCCAATATGCCGATGGTCCTCTTTGAGAAAAACTGCCCATACAAGATGACTGCCTGAGGACTGAAGCATATCAATATACTCCTCCAGACGCTGGCGGGTACTGGGAAAGACACCATGCGAATTGAAGCGACACACTTCCTGATCATTAAACCAGTGGAGATAGGGACCATCTATATCGGCTTTGCAGAGACCTCGAAAATAAAGCCTGTCTGTTTCACTTATCACAGCCTGCTCTTCAGACGTATTCATATGCCATCCATATGGCGCCATACCTTGTGAAAAGCTTCAATAACCGAATCAACATCTTCATCAGTAAATTCATACAGACACATTGGCAGGCACAGGAAAGATTCATCATGCAACTTTTCAGCCACAGGACAAATACCCTTGTCATAACTCACATCAGACTCTTCACCATCCATCCGCCACGGAAAGCCTCTGCTACCGTAAGCTATCTTCTTCTGAAAAATCGGGAGCAGATGAACGTTTTGATAACCACCGGAAATACTCACCCCTTCAGCTGATAACACCTCAACCAGACGAGTCCGGGACACGCCTGTAAGCTCAGCATCGTATACAAGCGGATAAACATAATAGACATGTGTACAATCAGACTTCACTACTGGCGTGCGCAGTCCTTTCAGGCCTGCAAGACCCTCAGACATTCGATCTGCAACATAAATACTGCGATTAACCTGTTTATCCAGCTTCTTCAATTGCTCTATGCCAATGGCGGCCTCAATTTCACCCATACGGAAATTAAAACCCAGCATATTCACAAGGTTGTCTACGCCTTTATCTTCCACAACAGCCTCTGCATGGTTGCGGATCAACTGCATCCTTTCTGCCAAAGAAGCATCATTGGTGACGCAGACGCCCCCCTCACCCGTATGGATATGTTTGTGATAGTTCAAACTGAACACACCAACATCAGCCACTGTGCCAGCAAAGCGACCTTTATAATATGCTCCGGGAGCCTGGGCCACATCTTCAATCACCTTTAAATTATTGCGTGCAGCAATCGCCATGATTTCATCCAGCATCGCAGGATGTCCGAAGATATCCGTAACCATAATCGCCTTGGTTTTTTTGCTAATATTTTTTTCAATGGATACCGGGTCCAGATTAAATGTATCCGCCTCAATATCGGCGAATACTGGAATGGCATTCCAAACAAGAATCGACGTGGCTGATGCACACATCGTCCATGGACTAACGATCACTTCATCACCCGGCTCTAGCCCCAGTGCTCCGAGAGAAGCCATCAAACCTGAGGTATTTGAATTGACCGTCACTGCATGCTCAGCATTAAAATACTGGCGCCAGGCATGCTCAAAAGCCCTGATTTTTGATCCGCCGTAAAAGTCTTCGTCCCAACAGCCAAGAAACTGGGAAAGCACACCAGTTTCAATCACTGATTTAGCAGCCTCAAGCTCCTCACCACCAATCACATTATACCGTTTCAACTCATGCTTCACTGCGGGGCTACCGCCAAACATTGCCAAACTATTACGATTCACACTCAATCCTTTTCATTCCCATTTCTGCCAACTGATGCGTAATTTTCAACCCCGCAAGGGCGCGCTTTCCGTCGACCAAGCTACCTCGATCCTTTACGGCATCAACCAAACTATTCAATGCATCCAGCATGGCCATATCAAGCCCCATATTTTGGTCAGACAATCTTTCGAGCTCTTTATGCCCACTTGCTGTACTTTTATCTTTAACTTTTCTAATGCGAAGTATCTGACCGCTTTCAGTTAAGGATAGTATTGATGTTTCAGTATATACATGAAGTTCGAATATACTGTAATCGTTTTCGTTAAATCCCAGGAAATAAACTGGCATGGCATCAAACATCAGCAACGCATCTACAGTTGGATCAGTTACTTTATAATCCACCTTGGCAGAAAGAACGCGCAGATCATCCGGCACCCCGAACCAGTCAATAAGCAAATCCATGGCATGAGAGCCATTATGAATAATGCCTTTTGTATAGTGCACAACCACCTTCTGTATCTCGCCATAAGCCCCGGAAACCAGGTCAGATTTCAACGCCTTATATGCAGGAGTGAAATTGCGCTGGAAGTTCACCAGCAACACTTTGCCTGCCTTCTGAAACGCTTCAACCAACGCCTCACACCCTTTAGGTAAAAGAGAAAGAGGTTTTTCACACCATACTCCCATGACCGAAGGTGTAGCCAGGCACAAACGCAAATAATCTTCATGAGTTTCATCGGGTGAGCATATGCTCACCAGATCAGGCTGTACGACTGTCAGCATTTCCTGCACATCATCATATACTTCAGCTACATCCCAACGCTTGGCAAAGGATTCAGCCTTCTTACTATCCGCATCGGCAACAGCCATCAGTGTTACGTCAGAAGATGTTTGATATGCCATAGCATGAGTCTGAATAACTCCGGGGATTGGCTCCTGATCATATCCGCCAGCAACAAAACCACATCCGATGACAACAGCCGAGAGTTGATACGACATCAGACTAACCAGTTACTGGTCGATGCCTGTGCATCGAAAAGCCCGGATCATCAAGCAGCTTTAATATCTTCGAAAGACCAAAATATGGGTCTTCTGCATACAGAGCCTGATAGATTGCAGAGATAAATGCATAATCCTCGGCTGTATCCAGGTCCAGACGCAACCCTGGCCAGAGATGCTCACCAGACGGCTGCAGATAGTGCAACTTATAAGGGCTACCCTGCTGGTAAATGGGAAGGGAAACATGCTCTCTGGCATCAGGGTCATCCCGGTGACTGGCATCCACCTCGGAGAGTACAGAGGTTGCAAAAACCTGTGTCTCCAAACCGCTTGGATAAGAACCGGTATCAATGCACACATAATCAGAACCTGAGTCAAAATATGCATCAATACAGCGCGCAGAAATTTGTGGATCCAGTAATGGACAATCTGCTGTTATCTCTACAATCACATCAACAGAAAAGGTCTTCGCAGCGCCAAGAACCCTGCCAAGAACATCGGATTCCGATCCCCTGTAACAGAGCACTCCCAACTGCTCTGCCAGAGCATGCACCGGATCGTCATCAAAGTTATATGTTGTCGCTATCACAATATCATCGATAGTTTCAACCTGACGCAAGCGATCAACGAGATGCTGCAGAGCAGGCTTTCCACAAACATCCATCAATACCTTTCCGGGCAGACGACTGGAAGTCATGCGGGCTTCAATGATTGCAGCGATGCGTTTGGGTTTTGAGAAACTTGAATTCATCCAATCACCCCAGGAAATCCCAACTCATGGGAGTTCCTCGTCTAACATCTTGATTCACCCTGTTTCCTAACAGCACGTCGTAATACTTCGGAGGCAGACCCATTCCCGGGCGTATACAACGTAAGTTTCTTGATGTAAGTACATCCCCCGCCTTAAGATTCTCTGCAATATAAATCGATCTTCTAAACAGGAGAGACTGCTTCTCTTTCTCTGTCGTTCCATAGCGAATGTTCCCCAGCGCTTGCCATGCACGATCGCTCTCGACAGCCAGCAATTTCATTTCTGCGGGCTCCATTGAAAATGCACTATCTACACCGCCGTCAGCACGGCTCAAGGTAAAATGCTTCTCAATAACCGTCGCACCTAGCGCAACACTCGCTACGGAAACCCCCACCCCCATCGTGTGATCGGACAAACCAACCTCGCAATCGAAGAGCTCGCGCATATGTGGAATGGTAAGTATATTGGTGTTTTCCGGCGATGCTGGATAGGTACTGGTGCACTTAAGCAGAATCAAATCCTTGCAGCCCGCCTCACGTGCTGCCCGGACTGTTTCATCCATTTCGGCGACCGTTGCCATGCCCGTAGAAATAATCATTGGCTTACCTGTAGCCGCAACTTTTCGAATCAGAGGAATATCGGTGTTCTCAAATGAAGCAATCTTGTAACAAGACACATCCAACTCTTCGAGAAAGTCCACTGAGGTTTCATCAAATGGTGTGGAAAACCCGATCATGCCAAGCTCACGACAGCGCTCAAAAATCGGCTTATGCCACTCCCATGGTGTATAGGCCTCCTGATAGAGCTTATAGAGTGAACTGCCCTTCCATAAAGAATTTGGATCAGAAATAAAAAACTCACCTTCATCCAGGTCCAGTGTCATCGTATCAGGTGTATAGGTCTGGATTTTCAGTGCATGCGCCCCTGTCTTTGCTGCAGCATCAACGATCTCCAGCGCACGTTCCAGAGACTGATTATGATTCCCGGACATCTCAGCGATGATAAAAGGGGGGTGCTTTTGCCCAATATTTTTATTCCCAATATTCAATGTCATTTCTACCCATGCCTTTTGCCAAACAGGCGTTTTTTATATATCTCTCGTTCAACTATCCAATTTTCACCAAATTTTGCTAAGCACACAATGTCTTCATACTTACCATTTTTCAAATAGTGTTTAAGGAATCGCCCCTCCTGAATAAACCCAAACTTTTCATGCAGTTTTATTACGCTCCCATTAAATGCAAAGACCTCACAACACAGCTTCCTTATTTCGAGAGTAGTAAAAGCATAATCAAGGGCAAAAAACTCCATTACCGAACCAGCACCACGTGGCGCATCACCTTCACCCAAATAAAAAGCCCAATAACAACGTCCGTTAACGGTACTAATACCTGTAAATGAGGCAAAACCAATCGCTTCACCTTCATGAGAGAAGATCAAATTACAGACGGAAGCATCTTTCTCTACATGCTCAAACCATATTTCATGCTCTTGCTGTGATATGACATGATCGTTATACATATTGCAGCGCACTCTTTCAGAATTACGCCATTGCAAGATTCGATCTTTGTCATTGATTTCAATTGGGCGAATTGAAAAACTATCGTAATTAAACATCGTGACCAACCACTACCTCTACGACACCACTATGCTTTGACACAGGTACGAGCTTTAATGAGGCCACTGACAATTTATATCGCAACTCCACATCCTCCATAAGCTTTCTAATTTCATAGGATAACTTTTCATTTGTGACCAGCTTAGCATCACCGAGATTAATTAATACGCCAGCAGCCTCTAAATCCTTGGCTGCTTCATTTTGATTTTCAGCAAGCACCATAATAACTGAAGGTAACCCCATCGAACAACGCTCCCAAGTTGACGAACCACCTGCACCTATCGCCAAATCGGCAGTTGCCATCAGTTCAGCCATTTTATCGGTTTGTATATGACAAACAAATCCGTGCAACGCGCAAGAACTTTTAATTTCCTCACAGCAGGGATGCTGTGCACCAATCACCACATCGACATTCAGGCCAGAAATGCCGATTTCTGATAATACCTTAATAGTGCGGCCAGTATAGTCGTCAGCATCTACCCCACCGAAGAACACCAGCACATGTACAACAGGACCTCTGCGCGGTTTAATTTGCCCGTGCAGTTTTCGAAACTCCTCTCGAAGGAGTGCATAGCCGGGGCCCAGCAACAAGCGGCAATGCGCAGGCACCTTGCCGATGTAACGAAGATCCATATCTGCGTAGAAGTTCTGGTCCAGCAGAACATCGCAGTCATGCTTGCGGTCCGCCAAATCATCAATAACTAACATTTTGCAATCGAGCGCTCCACGCAGTGTTGTTTCCCATCGTTGATCAATACCGTAATGATCAACGATCACCCAGTCCCAGGTTTTATCAGACAATGCTTGAATCATATCTTGCGCATCCTGATCCTGACTAACCCCGAGCCAGTGCGCATGTGCCAAATCATCAGCCACATGCATATCTTCCATAACATCATACAATGCCAACTCAATTGTTTTGCTTGTTAACATATCACGCAAATGCACGGGTAGATGACGGCAAACGAATCGAACGTGCATGCCCCGCTGCTGTAGCGTTTCAGCCAAAGTCAGGCAGCGCATAAAATGGCCGGTACCTATTTGGCTGGAGGCATCAACGCGTATGGCAACTTTCATTTGCTGCACTTCGGAGTTCAATTTAACCGCTTAAAACCACCGTGACACACAGGTCCTTTTAAAAGGCTCATCACATCTTTTCCATCTTCACACTCTTTAATTAAAGAAAATATTGGCTCCAATGCCTCAAAATAACCATCAACTACTTCATGAGAGTGCTCAGTACACACATAAACACTATTTGCTGCCAAATAACCCTTTGCCAACATCTCCTGAGTCAATAATGTTTTATATGCCAATACATTTTCACTCGTAAAGCTAAAACCCGTTAAAGAGGGCAAACCCCAAGTATTTATACCCAGTTCATATTTTTCAGCTAATTTTTTCCATCTGGAAGTAATATCCAAACCTGTTGCCGTTATTTTCTCCCAAGACTTTTCTCGCTCCATAACTTCCAGTGTTTTTAACGCAGCCGTTGGCCCAACACGCTCTGTCCAGAACGTACTGCTTATAAAGGTTTGCTGAGCCGCCTGCATAAACTCCTTCTTACCGATACATGCTGATATAGCAAAACCATTACCTAATGCTTTCGCAAAAATAGCGATATCTGGCTCAACCTGATATTTTTTATGCAACCCTCCAAAGGTTTCTCTAAACCCTGATGTGCATTCATCAAAAATTAAGGCTATGCCATGTTTTGTTGCAAGCTTACGCACTTTCTGTAAAAAGTTATCTTCAGGGCCTTCATTTCGAGACACTTCCATTTTTATTGCCGCGATTTGATCAGGATTTGAATCAATAAGACCTTGTAGCTGCTCAAGATCGTTATAATTAAATGGAAGAGTAGTGCCTGTTAACCCCCTTGGTACGCCATTTGGTTGCAGGCCTGGCAACAAATGTCCATCCAGGTTTTTATCACTATTCAAGTTCGTTGATAAATACCAATCATGCCAACCATGGTATCCGCAAATTGCGATCTTATCTCTTCCAGTTGCAGCCCTGGCAATACGTATCGCGATAGAGTTAATTTCACCGCCGGCCCTGGCTAACCTCACCATGTCTGCCCACGGGTGCATATCAATCAGTTTCTCTGCAAGATATACCTCTTCAGGACAGCTAAAGGTAGACATATTACCATTTCTTACTGTTTGGATTACCGCTTCATCCACTTCCGGATGACCATAGCCTAAGGTATTAGTGCCAATGCCCATAATCGACATATCAATGAACTCGTTATCATCTAAATCCCAAACTTTACAACCTTTTGATTTACTGAAATACGACGGCCAAAGATCAGGCAGAAACATTTCAGGTCGCTTCGATAGCAGCATCGTACCGCCGGGAATAACATTCTTTGCTCTTTTATATAGCTTTTGGCCTGTGCCCATGATGACTCCTTAACTCTTAATCAAGTGCTGCTTAATATTTAAATGACAATATTCACTCATGTTTACATCTCTTTTTTATGCTCAACACCATCATCTAATAGTGACTTCTGATATCCTTCATTTCGCTCTATATGAGTGTTTATAGCTTTTAACACAGGGTGTTCCTCGAGAAGTTCCAGCACATCATGCATGTTAAACTCCGGCTTTTCCGGATATAGCCTCTGATAAATTTCAGTGACCAATTCAAAATCACGCGCCTCGTCTACCGTCCACCGAAGATGGGACAGGTTTTCTCCAGAGTGATAATAGTTCGAGATTTTAAATCGCTCTGGGTGCTGATAAATATATGGGGTAACGTGTTCGCGTTGAGACTTTAACTCAGCATTGCTCCAGGCCTCTTTTAAGGCCTCATAACGAATCACCTCAACATCCAGTCCATCGGGGAACGTCGGATGAATACAGTTTGATGTATAGTCATTCTGATTCAACAGATGCATTTGAATAACACCATCAATCACGTCCGGATCTGCCAATGGGCAATCACCAGTTAATCTGACCACATGATCAGGCCCTTGCATAACCGTAGCCTGATAAAAGCGATCAAGCACATCATCAAGACTCCCCCTGAAACAACTGATGTTTAAGGAGTCGCACAGCGTTTCAATCGCATCATCTGATGCCCCATCACTCGTGGCAACGACAAGTTGATCAATTCGATTTGAACGCATTACACGCTCGATCTGCCTGACCAGCATAGGCTTACCAAACAAAGGAAGCAGAACCTTATTTGGCAGGCGCGTAGATGATAGTCTTGCTTGTAAAATAGCCAGGATCATTCGCTTTCCATGTAATAGTCAGACAAAGATTTAGCCAATAAAGAGCACACTGCACGTGATGAAGCATCCGTCTCAGCCAGTGATTTTGATTTATCATCATGATTAAACAGTTTACGCACAGCTTCCTGATATGTCCCCAAGGACTTAAACAGCTGAGGGTAATCCTGCTTATAAGTATAAACGCCTTGATCCACATGGTGATATATTCTTCGCTGAGGCATATCCGGTAAAAAATCACCCAATAACAAGTAACCTCCATCATTCACAACTCTGTCGATTTCAGAGACTGATCTTATCAAAGAGCTGCGATCCACCCAATGTAGCACAAAATTGACAATTACGAGATCAAAGCTTTTCTCAAACGGAATCTCTGACAACAACCCATGAGTCAAGGTGATTCCCGGATAACGTTTTTTGCCATCTTCTATGGCTGCCAGACTGGCATCCATGCCGGAAAAAGTTGCATCAGGAAACATCTCGGAGAGCAAATTTAGCCTCCAGCCATTAGCACATCCCACCTCAAGAACAGATTTAACTTCAGCCAGCTGTAATGACTCTTTTAGAATTTGAAAAGGGAGATCATCACCTCTGTTCTGACATATACTTTGTTTATTCCGCTCAAACCATGAATCCCCTTCACCGGAATAAAAAACCTCATCCTGAATCATGTTACAACTCCCATCTCGAAGGGTTTAAAACCCTGTCATCCTGAATAGAGAATTGAAAGAAATCGGACACATCCACCTCCAACGAAGAGGCCATAACAATCTCCTTAAGTTGATCAAGATTATTCACACCGCATATTACTGAGTCGACCTCATCCAGTGCGGATACAAACGCAAGTGAGCCTGCAAGCAACGACATCCCCTTTTTATCCAGGAAGACCCTGTAGCCGATCAAGTGCTCACGAACAGATGAAAAGTAAGGGTGCAACGAGGCAGGGTCCATCATCAACAGCCCCTGCAAAAAAGCAGATCTTGCATGAACTTCAACGCCGGATTGATGCACAGATGCCAGATAACCTCCTTCCAGAAGGCGTTGATCCAGTACGCTGACCGGCACCTGAATCAGATCAATTTCGAAAGCCTGAAGAACCCGGTCCAGTGTCTCCCGGTCATATGCAGAAACTCCGATCTTTTTTACCTGCCCGGATAACTTGAACGCACACAACTGCTCATACAAATCTGAACCACCCTCTTTAAGAAGATCGCTCGCCTGATGTAATAGCAAACCATGCACACTGTCCCGATGTAATTTTTCTAATGATTGATCCAAAATGCCTTGCGCAGATGCAACATCATGTCTGGAAATTACGGCATTCGTAAAAGGTGGAAGCTTGGTTACAATAGAGAAACATGCCTCTGGCGGAGTTTCACTCCCGATAACAGATTCACTCTGCCCATATGCTGCGGCAGTATCTACAACAGTAATGCCAAGCTCCCAGGCATACTGAAGAATCCGTTTTACTTCTTCCCTGTCCGTTTTTCCAGAAGGATTCGAAACCCCGTAATCCACGCCAAACTGAACGGTGCCAAGGCCAACTTTCATCTCAACACGCCGCTTTTCGCATGGCTTCCACCACCTGATCCTGCTGAGTTTCACTCATTGTCGGATACATCGGTATACTGATAGCTTCTGAGTAGTATCGCTCCGCTTCGGGACAATATCCTTCTCTGAAGCCCATCTTTTCATAGTAAGGCTGTAGATAAACAGGGATGTAATGCAAGTTTACAAGTATCCCTTGCGCACGTATTTCTTCATAAACTTGGCGATGCGTCTTTTTGATTTCAGCCAATTTCAAACGCACCGGGTAAAGATGAAAACTGGAATAGCTGTCCGCATGCTGCCAGGGCTTCATGACAGGCAAATCATCCAGCATTTCATCATAGCGCCGGGCTATATCATGTCGTTTACTGATAAAAACGTCCAGTCTCTGCATCTGGCTCAGGCCTAGCGCAGCCTGAATATCTGTCATACGGTAGTTGAAACCCAACTCTATCTGCTGATAGTTCCAGATCTCTTCTGGTGGCCGAGCGTGCATATCTGCCGCATCACTGGTGATACCATGACAGCGCAACAGCTCCATTTTTTTTGCCAGTCCGGCATCGTTAGTGATGGCCATGCCACCCTCGCCTGTTGTAATGATCTTGACCGGGTGGAAACTGAATACGGTGATATCACTATAACAGCAATTGCCAATGGGCTTGCCACGATACTTCCCGCCAATGGCATGCGAAGCATCTTCAATGATTTTGAACCCATATTTCTGGCCCAAAGCATATAAAGAAGCCATATCGCAGGACTGGCCACAGAGATGCACAGGTATCACAACTTTAGGTAGCTTTCCTGCCTGCTCAGCTTGTAGTAATTTTTCAGCCAGATTCGGCATACTCATATTGTAAGTGAGCGGATCAATATCAATGAAATCTACAGTCGCCTCGCAATAGAGTGCGCAATTGGCACTTGCGACAAAGGTGACAGGGGTTGTCCAAACCACATCATTCGGACCTATCTCCAATGCCAGACATGCGATATGCAGAGCACTGGTGGCACTATTCACAGCTACAGCATGTTGAGCACTACAGTAATCGGCAACACTCTTTTCAAATGAGGGAACGGCCGGGCCCTGCGTCAAAAAATCTGAACGCAATACATCCACAACAGTCTGGATGTCAGCTTCAGAAATATCCTGTCGCCCATAAGGAATTACGCCTGTCATTAAATTTCCCCTATTTTTCTCCTGTGTTCTTCAATCCACCGCCGCAAGCTTGCAACATCCATCCACTCTTTATTGTTGTCCGATGCGTATGAAAAACCTTCCGCCACCTTGACTCCATTCTTAATTCGCGTCGGGTCTTCACTCCATTCATGGATAGCCGGTAATATTTTATAATGCTCAGGATATTCGTAAGTGAAATATGAGTCTTCACTGCTAATCATCTGCTCATGCAGCTTCTCTCCCGGGCGAATACCAACGATGTCCTGCGTTGCCTCAGGAGCAACAGCTTGAGCTATATCTATCAGGTTCATTGATGGAATCTTTTTAACATAGACCTCTCCACCAACCATGTCTTCAAAAGCATGCCATACAAGCTCTACCCCTTGTTCAAGGGTAATCATAAACCGGGTCATGCGTGAATCCGTGATCGGTAAGTGTCCTGATTCAGCAAGACTAAGAAAAAAAGGAATCACCGAACCTCTCGATCCCATAACATTTCCATATCGAACAACTGAAAACTTTGTGTCATTACCGCCAGCATATGAATTCCCTGCGATAAAAAGCTTATCGGATGCAAGTTTGGTGGCACCGTATAAATTTGCAGGGCTACTTGCCTTATCTGTCGATAACGCGACAACGCGCTTCACACCTTGATCAATACAAGCATCGATCAGGTTCATCGCACCATTAATATTGGTTTTCACACACTCAAAAGGATTATATTCAGCGGTCGGTACAATTTTTGTCGCTGCCGCATGAACAACGTAATCGACACCATTGAGAGCACGATGCAAGCGCTCTTTATCCCTGACATCTCCAATGAAAAAACGCACCCTGGGGTCATTGCCATACAGCTTGGCCATCTCCCATTGCTTCATCTCGTCCCGAGAAAATATAATTAATTTCTTCGGATTAAACCTCTCCAGTGTCATCGGTACAAAAGTGTGACCGAAAGAACCTGTACCACCGGTAATCAATATTGTTTCATCATTGAACATAGTGTGTCTGCCTGTCTTCACGTGGATTCTTTTTTGATGGGTTTAACTTCTTCAATACTGCCGGTCTGCCCGTCTAAACTGGCCAATACAGCTTCAGCCTTACCCTCATTCACCACACAACCGTGGTCAAGGTGGAACAGATAATCACAATGTTCTACGGTTGATAACCGGTGGGCAACGATAAGAATCGTCTTATCACCTTTCAGGGCACGCACAGCATCCATAACACCGCGCTCGGTGGTGGTATCCAAAGCGCTTGTAGCTTCATCCAGCACCAAAACCTGTGGATCATGATAAAGCGCTCTGGCAATACCAATCCGCTGCCTTTGCCCTCCTGAGAGACGCGCCCCTCGCTCGCCTACAATCGTATCCAAACCAAGAGGCAACTCATTGACGAACTCCTCTAACTGGGCAGCAACAATTGCACGCTTGATAGCTGCATCATCAATCTGATCATGCGGCAGCCCAAACGCAACATTGCGGCGAAGGGAGTCATCAGTCAGAAAAATAGTCTGCGGCACATAACCAATCTGATCCTGCCAGCCACGCAGGTTGCCCTTAATATCAATTCCATCAACATAGATACTTCCGTTGCTCGGGCTAAGCAGACCAAGCATAAGGTCTACTAACGTGCTCTTCCCTGCACCACTGCCACCAATAAATCCGACCGAGCTTCCTTTTACAATAGAGAGATTTATATCTTTCAGAGAACGCGTTTCAGAAGATGGATAGGAAAAGTTCACGCCTTCAAGAGTCAGTTTCTCATTAAACAGCACTGGCTTGTCACATTGTTGAGTCGACACATTAGTATCAAACTGCCGCATTTCATTACACAGGGTATCAATAACTGGCAACGCATAGCGCACATTTTGAAACATTCCAATTACCCGAACCGCAGAAGGCATCAGGCGGAATGCAGCAGCTGCAAACAAGCCCAGCGTTGGAACCAAAGCTGACAATGGTTTCCCCTGATTGATCATAACGATCACTAGAGCCGCCAATCCGCAGATAGCAAGGAACTCAAGCAACAATCTAGGCAGTTGCTGAAGCGTTGCCTGCCTCTGGCCAACTCTGGCACTGCCAGTATTATGCATTTGATATTGAGCAAAGAAGTCCGCCTCTCGACCAAGAAGTTTCACATCCTTAGCTCCGCCCAAACCCTCTTGAAGACGCTGAATACGCAACCCTTCATGCACCTGTCTTGCTTCCCCCCAGCGAGAGATATAGTGGCGAGTCAGGCGATGAAACGAAAAACCCGCCATACCAAGCACACTCATCACAATCATTGCACCAACCGGCTCGACAACTAGAAGGAGAGCCATAATACCAATCAAGACCATTAGTTCTGACAGAAGGATCACACCCGCCATAAGCGCTGTATGCGTAAATTGATATGTTTCAGTCAGAATATTTCGAATGAGTTCGGCTGAATTCCGTTGCAAGTGAAACGTATATGGTAAATTCAAATACCCAACAAAAAATCGTTGCGACAAATCTGCCTGAACACCATAGACAAACCGCATCTGCTTCCAAGCCAAATAAGAAAGAAAAAGCACTTTAACAGCATACACACCAACCAACAAAAGCATTCCGATAATAACTAGCTGCTCATGACTGGGGTTACCAATACTATATAACCATGGTTCAAGTGATGGATAGTTCGCGACGAGGTCGTCTTGTGTCATAATAGATAACGCAGGCACTACCAGCCCGATACCCAAAGTTTCCAGCAACATGCCAAGCAACATAAAACCTAGTAAAATCATAGCCGCTCGACGATGCTCTCGAGTAAGCAAATACCATAGCTTCCGAACTATAATCATATTTGGATCAAGCAACCAAAATCTAGTGGCATTTGCACGAGAAGCCCTACTCCTTGCATCAGACAATAATTAAAAAATGTCTTTGCTATAAAACATACGTAAGAATGATGTCACCCCTTTTTCAGAGAGGCAAAGCCCTCGCAACACTCGACTCAAATTACTTGGAATGCAATCCAATTCACAGCATAGGGGTTAGCATTTTGCTCTAATCATCACCCCATACAACAGCTCTTCATTAGGCCAAAGGCACGTCAACAGCGTAAACCACGCAGCCAATTCATTTGCCCTCTAATTCCATCACCCAGAGAAATCTCTGGCTTCCAATTAAATCGATTTTCAGCACGTCTGATATCAAGGACTATCTCTTCCACATCAAATGCCCTCCCTTCCCGATACTGCACCTGCAGCTGCTCATTAACCAAAGATTGAATCAGAGTGATCATCTCATTGATTGAACACCCCATGCCACTTCCTGCATTAAACAAGCCACAGCTTTCACTCTCCAAGGCCATAACACATAAACGAGCAAGATCACTAACATGGATATAGTCGCGCACTATGGAACCATCACCCCATATTTCAATACCTTCATCATGCAATATACATGTTAACAATGTGCCTATCAGACCTTGCAGGCCTGCCCCTCCCTGCCTTGGCCCATAGGGGTTAGAAGGCCGCAGAATAACTGGCTGAAGACCATAGAGATGCTTATACATATGTAGATAATTTTCGATTGCCACCTTCACAACGCCATAGGAACTGATCGGATTCAGGAGACAACTTTCGCTGACCGGAGAGTGTTCAGGGTTGCCGTACACAGTGCCACCGGATGAAAGGTAAAGAATTCTGCTAATATTTTTCTTTCTCATCTGCTCAAGGAGATGCAATGTGTTGATCAGGTTGCTTTCAACATCGGCAACCGGATCAAGATTCGATGTCCCTGGAATGGTAGTGCTAATCAGGTGGCAAACGGCATCAACACCCTGCAGGGCTTCAGCCACTTGGAATGTATCGTTAAAATTCCCCAAGAGGTATTCCACCGTCGGCAAAGGGTGGCGAAAACATTCTGCAGATCGATCAAACACACGAACGCTATGTCCAGCGGCAAGCAGTTGATCCACGACATGTGAACCAATAAAACCATTTCCACCCAAGGCAAGGACTTTCATATCAACTCCTATATTGAAAAAGCACCATCAAATAATCCAATCCCGTTTTCCGACCTGCCTCATCTCGTCTACAGTGAAAAAAACATCAAACCATTAATATGATGACTCAAGCGATTAGCAAGCAATGTTTCAACCCAAACATAGCATTACCATCCCAGCGACAGCAATAAACACTTTATCATTGACCTGAAATCAGCCAAGATTTTCAGATGTCCAGACCAGCCATTGCCCGAATCAATCTCGATCACCTGCGCCATAACTATCGCCTGCTCAAACAAAGAGCGGGAAGAAGTGAAATTATGGCTGTGGTTAAAGCCAACGCCTATGGCCACGAACAGTACCTGGTGGCCCCCACGCTGTTTGAAGAGGGGTGCAGAAACTTCGGCGTTACCGATGCCACAGAGGGCTCGGAGCTGCGCGCTATCATTGGCGAATTAGAGAGTACAGCAATCACCCTGCTCTCAGGCCTGTTCGATGAAGACGATGCCGAACTATGCGTAGATCACAGACTTACACCGGTGATTACAGAACCATATCAAATCAAACTGCTGACCAAAGCAGAGTTCAGCGGTGACATCTGGCTCAAATTCGATTCCGGCATGAACCGGCTTGGCGCAGCTGATCCAGTCGAACTGTTTGCATTGGCTGAAAGCTCCGACCTGCATATCTGCGGATTCATGTCACACCTTGCCTGTGCCGATGAAGCAGAGCATCCGATGAATCTCGCGCAAGCCAACAGCTTCCTCGAGATCTGTAATCATCTCGCACCAGAGACACCGAAATCACTGCTCAACAGTGCGGGTTTGATCTCCCTGCCTGACCACACCTTTGAAGTGGTCAGGCCGGGCATTGCACTCTACGGTGCAGAGCCTGTTGCAGATCAAGCCATGGGACTAAAACCGGCAATGACTCTGACCGGCGAGGTGATGCAGCGCCGCGACATACAACCCGGTGATGCAGTCTCCTATGGTGCCAGTTTCACTGCAGAGCAACCGATGAGCATTGCCGTTATCGGCATGGGGTATGCTGATGGTATTCCTCGCCCACTATCCAACAGGGGCACCGTTTTTATACGTGGCCAGAAATATCCGGTTATCGGACGCGTCTGTATGGACTATACTATGGTTGATATCAGTAACAGTGAGGTGCAAGCGGGGGATCAGGTGGAGTTCTGGGGTGAACACATCTCCGCCAATGAAGTGGCAGCGCAGATCGACACGATCAGTTATACCCTGTTCACCGGCATTGGCGAACGAGTGAGGAGAGTAAGGGCCTGATAATACAGATTTTGATTGAAGCGCTGCAGTGATAAATGAGGCCAGTCAAGGCGCGAGGAGTGAAGTTTGGTAAATCCAAATGAACAACGAGGAACGCTGAATAGCCTCATTTGGCACGCAGCCCTACGGGGCGGGCCATTTTTCCATCCTGCTGTGTTATTGCGCGCTGATGTGCAACAAGGACATTACGCTAACAATGCCTTGCAGGAGCGAAAAAATGACCTCGCCGCTGCAAGCAAAATCAGTGTTAACAGGCCCTAGTGTGATCAACATGCTGTCAGCAACCGGTAAAGTTGTGGAGGGTCTCTGCATCAGATTGGGGCTCTATGCTCACACTTTTGCCCGCGCTGTTAGCAGAATGAACTCCAGACCCTGGCACCTGCGCATGCTGCTGCAGCAGGCTGAACAGGTTGGCGTGCAATCCCTACCCGTCGTACTGCTCACCGCCCTCTTCACAGGCATGGTATTGGCGCTACAGTCCTACATCGTATTTCACCGTTTTTCTGCCGAAAGCCTGACCGGCCTTGTTGTTTCGATGTCGGTCGTGCGTGAACTCGGCCCGGTTCTGGTAGGACTTATGGTGGCAGGCAGAATCGGCGCCTCCTTTGCTGCGGAATTGGGCACCATGCGCGTATCCGAGCAGATCGATGCACTCTGGACCCTCTCCACCGACCCGGTTCGCTATCTGATCATTCCACGCCTGATCGCTGTTACCCTGATGATGCCGCTGCTGGTCATTGTTGCAGATTTTGTCGGCATCTATGGCGGCTATGCCATCAGCGTTCATTTACTCGACCAGAACCCGGCTGTTTATATTGAGAACACCACCCAGTACATGGAGCTTTCCGACTTCTATTCAGGCCTCGTCAAAGCCGCCTTTTTTGGTCTGCTGATTGGCATAATCGGCTGCACGGAGGGCTTTAACTGTAAAGGTGGCGCTGAAGGTGTCGGTATAGCCACCACGCGCGCGGTGGTGATCTCCTGCATGAGTATTCTGATTTCAGATTACTTTCTCACCGCTTGGATGTTCGGATGAATAGCGAGACCCCGCGTATCAGCATAAGAGGCCTGAAAAAACAGTTCGATGACAAGATCATCCTCGACGGTGTCGATCTTGATATCATGTCAGGTAAATCAACCACGGTAATCGGCATGTCCGGCACCGGCAAAAGTGTTTTGATCAAGTGTATTCTTGGCCTGCTCAAACCCGATAGTGGCGAAATACTGATTGATGGAGAGAACTGGCTTGAACTGAAGGAACATGATCAACTGCAGCGCATGCAGCGAGTTGGCATGCTATTTCAGGGTGCAGCTCTGTTTGACTCACTGCCTGTCTGGGAGAATGTCTCCTTTGCGCTGCTGCGCCGGGGCACAAGTAAATCGTCAGCGAAAGAGCGTGCTATTGAAGTTCTGGAATGGGTGGGACTGCATAAGGTTGAAGAGCTTATGCCTGCCGAACTGTCAGGCGGCATGGCCAAGCGCGTAGGGCTGGCACGCACCATATGCCACAAGCCGGACATCGTGTTTTTCGATGAACCTACCACCGGACTTGATCCGATCATGTCCGATGTCATCAACAAGCTGATCGTACGCCTGCATAAAGATTCCGGCGCCACAATCCTCAGTATTACCCACGACATGAAGAGCGCTGCCATGATCAGCGACCATATCGCCCTGCTCTGCCAGGGGCGAATTCATATGCAAATCGCATCTGATGAACTAGACTCTAATCAGGATCCCATGCTCAGACAATTTGTTGAGGGTAAAGCAGAAGGCCCGATCAACTGCAGTTTATGGGGAAAACAGATCGAGGAGGCCGTACAACGATGAACCCACATGCCCGCCTTGGAGCCTTTGTGCTTGCCGCCCTGCTTCTTCTCGCTTTTGCCACCGGCAAAATTGGTGATATCGCCTGGCCCAAACAGGATGATAATGTTGTTGAGGCTGAGTTTGATGATATTCTGGGGTTGGATGTTCAGTCTCCGGTTCGCATGGCAGGTGTTAAAGTCGGCGTTGTACAGGAGATCGATCTCAGAGGCGGTCGTGCCGTAGTTAAAATCGCGCTGAATCCCGGTGTTATGCTGCCTGCATCGACCCGGGCCACTATCATTGGCCGCGGCCTTGTTGGCGAAAAAAACCTCGGCCTCACTGCCACACCCGGTGATACGGAGATCCTGCCTGATGGTGCCATCATCCCTTCTGATCCAGCCGGTGACATCAACACTTTTATAGCTAAAGCATCCGGCATCACCGATGATATCAAAAAACTCACCCAGTCTCTGACCGGCAGCAGGAGCAGTGAAGGCCGTGAATCTTTCCAGCAGGTCATTGCCAACATCAATGCTGCCTCCCAGGAACTGAGTATGATGGTCAAAGAGAACAGATCACAGATCAGAGAGGTCACCACATCACTTCAGCGTCTGATGCAGAAGTTAGAGAAAGATCTGCCGCAGACAACACGCGCCAGTCGAAAATTCTTTGAAGAGGGTGCTAAAGCATCTGAAGCCCTGAACAGCACGCTGCTTGATAACCGTGAAAATCTCTATCGAACCCTCTTTGAACTGCGCAAAACCTCAGAAAATCTTGAAACTTTCTCTGATGATATCAGACGCAACCCATGGAAACTGATGAGTGAAAAGCCTGAAATAAAAGCCAGTAAACGGGCCAGGCAGGAGAAGATGGAAGAGATGTTAATGACCACAGGCAGGATGGGCATTGCGCCTTCACATCAATAATTCAACCGCGTGGCTAAGCTCTTTTGCACTGGCCGTGCCTTTTTTTATCGTTGCACTCACACCTCTCTCAACTCAGGCAGAAACACCATTTCAGGCATCTCAACAGTTCATTGAAACAGGGCAAACCACAGAAGCACGGCGCGCCCTTGAATCAGAGCTTCGCATACGCCCGGATAATGTCGAAGCCCGCTATAATCTGGCCATTATTCTAGAGCAGTCCGGCCACAAATCCGATGCCATATCTCTATACCAGGAGAATTTAGGCATCGCCTGGCATCTGCCCAGCCTGGCTAACCTTGCATCAGCACTGAAAGCGTCAGGCAATACAGCCAAAGCGCAACAGTGGCTTGAGAAGGGAACCAAAAATCTCAGACATGAGGCAACCCCGTGGTATATGCTGGCCGCCATTTCTGAACAGCAAAACAACATCACCAAAGCCACCGCACAATATCGCAAGGCATTGAAAGTCGATCCGCTTAATGGTTTTGCCTACCTTCACTATGCGGCATTTCAATCACGTCACAAACTTGCAGACCATGGCCTAAAACACGGAGACAAAGCCACAAGGCTGCTACCCGATTGCTCCCCCTGCTGGCGCAAATATGGTGACATCCTGCGCAGCTCTAAAATGGAGCAGGAGGCGCTCACCGCCTATCAGCGCAGTCTTGCTATAGAGCCTGAGAAAGAGACGCGTCAGCGGCTTGTAAACACGCTACGTTCGCTTGGTTACAAGCAGCGGGCTGATCAGATGCAGCGAGGGCTGGATATGGGAAGCAAAGATCGAACTGGAAAATAATAGAACGCTGTAAAGACACAGGCTGATGACGGGACTATGTCGGGCTCCGGCCCTCCACCCTGCGGGCCGTCGTCGTGCCTCCGACGTTCAAAATTGCTCCTGCAAATTGTACTCCGGGCTTCCTGCCCTCCACCCCCTGCGGGCCGTCGTCGTGCCTCCGACGTTCAAAATTGCTCCTGCAATTTTGTCAGACCCAATCGGGCCCTCATCGCCATCCGCCTAGCAATATAAAAAAAAGCCCCCGATGCGGATGCATCGAGGGCCTTTTTTATGTGGCGGAGCGGACGGGACTCGAACCCGCGACCTCCGGCGTGACAGGCCGGCATTCTAACCAACTGAACTACCGCTCCATTGAGGTAATCAGTGTTTTCAAGATGGTGGGCGCTGCAGGGTTCGAACCTGCGACCTACGGCTTGTAAGGCCGTTGCTCTCCCAGCTGAGCTAAGCGCCCATCTTCAGCAGGTTAAATCAACCTGCCGGGATTAAAAAAAGAGCCCCCATGACAGGGGCTCACTATGTGGCGGAGCGGACGGGACTCGAACCCGCGACCTCCGGCGTGACAGGCCGGCATTCTAACCAACTGAACTACCGCTCCAGCGGTGGGGGCGCAAAGTAATAACTTACTCCCCGAAAATCAACCAATAAAAAGTTGACCGGAAAAAAGGCTCCGCATCAGATGCACAGAGCCTTTATAAATGGTGGGCGCTGCAGGGTTCGAACCTGCGACCTACGGCTTGTAAGGCCGTTGCTCTCCCAGCTGAGCTAAGCGCCCGAAAAAAACAAGGGCTAAATAGCCCTTGTTCCTCGAAATGTTCTGCTCTCAGGTGTTACTTAACTGCGTCTTTAAGAGCTTTACCGGCTTTAAACTTAGGAGCCTTAGATGGGCCAACTTCGATAGCTTCACCAGTACGTGGGTTACGTGCTGTACGTGCTGCACGCTCCGCTACTGAGAAAGTACCAAAACCAACGATGCTTACTGAATCGCCGCCAGCCAGAGCGCCACTAATACCGCTCAGAACTGCTTCGACAGCATCACCAGCTGCACTTTTGCTAAGGTCCGCTGATGCGGCCACGTGGTTTACCAAATCTGCTTTATTCATTCATTCCTCCCGCTGCGTTCAATGGGTCGCGAACTATAAGCAATAGACCCCATATCCTGTCAACCAGTATTTTTGATTTTTTCTCTATTTTCAATGCGCCACCGTTGAGCTGTCATCCAGATAGATATCGCCAACGCTCCCCGGCACAAAATTCCCGGACATACTCATACCTGCAGGCAAGCGAGTCAAGGCGTGTTCTAGCACTTTATCCATGTTTGGCACTATATGAATGCTCAATCCCTGCAAAATATCCTTATGAATATCTTTCAGGTCTTTTTCATTCTCTTCAGGGATGATTGCTTCAGTCAAACCACCGCGGTGGGCAGCCAGAAGTTTCTCCTTCAAACCACCGATTGGTAGTGCCTTACCTCGCAGGGTGATCTCTCCGGTCATGCAGACATTACGTCTGACAGGGATGCCTGTCAAAGCTGAAACAATCGAGGTTGCCATAGCAAGGCCAGCCGATGGCCCATCCTTAGGGATAGCACCTTCAGGCACATGCACATGGATATCCACCTTCTGATGGAAATCAGGCTTCAGACCCAGCTCAGAAGCACGTGAGCGCACGTAGGTCAGTGCTGCCTGAATCGACTCCTGCATCACATCACCCAGCTGACCTGTCACTGTAAGTTTGCCCTTACCAGGCATCAGTGCGGTTTCGATCTGCAGCAGCTCGCCACCTACCTCTGTCCAGGCAAGACCGGTTACCACACCAATCTGATCCAGCTCTTCAGCCAGACCAAAGCGGTGCTTTCGCACGCCAAGGAAATCCTCAACATCACTTGCTGCCACACGAATAGGCTCTTTTCCTGCCGACTGCACATACTTACGTGCTACCTTGCGGCAGAGCTTGGCCAGTTCACGGGAGAGACCGCGCACACCGGCTTCACGTGTGTAGTAACGGATAATCTCAGTCAGCACATCATCTTCAATCACCAACTGACTCTCATCCAGCCCATGATTCTTGAGCTGCTTCTCAAGCAGATAGCGACGTCCGATCTCAAGCTTCTCATGTTCGGTGTAACCTGAGATGGAGATAATCTCCATACGATCAAGCAGTGGCCCGGGAATATTGTAACTATTGGCCGTGGTAATAAACATCACATCTGAGAGATCGTAATCAACCTCCAGATAGTGATCGTTAAAACTATGGTTCTGCTCGGGGTCAAGCACCTCAAGCAGTGCGGAGGATGGGTCACCGCGGAAATCAGCGCCCAGCTTGTCGATCTCATCGAGCAGGAAGAGCGGGTTTTTCGTGCCCGCCTTCTTCATCGACTGAATCACCTTGCCCGGCATCGAGCCGATATAGGTACGGCGATGCCCCCTGATCTCGGCTTCATCGCGCACGCCGCCCAGACTCATACGTACATATTCACGTTTGGTTGCTCGCGCAATGGATCTGGCCAGTGAGGTTTTACCCACGCCCGGAGGGCCTACAAAGCAGAGGATCGGCCCTTTCATCTTACGTACCAGATGCAGCACTGCCAGATGCTCGAGAATGCGTTCCTTCACCTTCTCAAGACCGTAATGGTCATCTTCCAGTATCTTCTCGGCAGCAGTGATATCTTTATTGACACGGGAACGCTTCTTCCACGGAATATCAATCAACCAGTCGAGATAGTTGCGTACCACGGTTGCTTCCGCGCTCATCGCAGGCATCATTTTCAGTCGCTTAAACTCAGCTTCGGCCTTCTCTTTGGCTTCCTTGCTCAGGCCCAGCTTCTGGATCTTCTCTTCCAGCTTGAGCAGGTCGCTCTCGCCATCTTCATCCCCGAGCTCTTTCTGGATCGCTTTCATCTGCTCAGAGAGGTAATACTCGCGCTGGCTCTTCTCCATCTGACGCTTAACGCGGCCACGGATGCGTTTATCCACCTGCAGCAGCTCCATCTCATCTTCCATATGACCATACAGACGCTCAAGACGACCGATCACACTGCGCAGCTCAAGCAGCTCCTGCTTCTCTTCAATCTTCAGATTCAGGTGTGCTGCAATGGTATCGGCAAGTTTATCCACCTCATCCACGGCAGATACAGAGACCATCACCTCAGGAGGCAACTTCTTGTTCAGCTTCACATAGGATTCAAATTTATTAATCAGCGAGCGGGCAACAGCATCGAGCTCCTGCTCATCATCACTGATCTCCTGCATAGGAGAGAAACGGGCACGCAGAAAATCACCCTCAACGAACATCTCATCAATGCAGATGCGTTCGCCACCTTCAACCAGCACCTTGATTGTGCCATCAGGCAGTTTCAACAGCTGCAGAATATTACCGATCGTGGCGATCTGATAGAGATCATCGATACCGGGATCGTCGTGCTGGGCATCCTTCTGAGCCAGCAGCACAATCCTCTTGCCGCTACCCATCACATCTTCCAGTGCCTTAACCGATTTTTCGCGCCCGACAAAAAGCGGCACGATCATGTGCGGGAAGACCACAATATCTCTGAGCGGCAGTACCGGCAGGATATCTTCTACCTCCTGCGTCACCTCAGCTTGCTTCTCTTTGGAAAATTCAGCCACCTGTTACTCCTTAAGCCAGAAACACAAACCCTGCGGCAAGCCACAGGGAATGAAAACCATAATCAATCGTAGTAATAAGATCAGGACGCGGCCTCTGCCACCTGATCATCCTGATCTCCTTTGAGCATCAGTACCGGTTTACTTTTGTTTTCAACAGCTTCGCGGTTGACCACACACTTCTCAACATTGGTCATGCTCGGAATATCATACATCACATCCAGCATCACCGACTCCATGATGGCGCGCAGGCCACGTGCACCTGTTTTACGTAAAATGGCCTTTTCGGCAATCGCTTCGAGTGCGTCATCCGTAAACGAAAGATCCACATCATCATATTTCATCAGTGCAGCATACTGTTTTACCAGCGCATTTTTTGGCTCAGTCAAGATACGCAGAAGCGCATCTTTATCCAGCAAGCCCAATGTTGCCACGGCAGGAAGACGCCCTACCAACTCAGGAATCAGACCGAACTTGATCAGATCTTCAGGCTCCACCTGACTTAAAATCACACCGATATCTTTCTCGCTATCAGCAACCACCTCAGCACCAAAACCGATGGAGCGGGGTTTACCTTTCACTTCAATCAGTTTTTCCAGGCCGGCAAATGCGCCGCCGAGAATAAACAGGATATTGGTCGTATCAACCTGCATGAACTCCTGCTGTGGATGTTTGCGACCACCCTGTGGCGGAACTGCCGCAACGGTACCCTCAATCAGCTTGAGTAGCGCCTGCTGCACACCTTCACCGGAGACATCACGTGTGATTGATGGCCCTTCAGACTTACGGGAAAGTTTATCGATCTCATCAATATAGATGATGCCACGCTGCGCCTTTTCGACATCGTAATCAGCAGCCTGCAACAGCTTAAGAATAATATTTTCAACATCTTCACCGACATAACCGGCTTCGGTCAGTGTTGTAGCATCAGCCATCACAAACGGCACATCAAACACACGCGCCAGTGTCTGTGCCAGCAGTGTTTTACCACAACCGGTCGGCCCCAGCAGCAGCACATTGGATTTAGAAATTTCCACATCAGAGGTCTCATTGTGGGCAATGCGTTTATAGTGGTTATAGACCGCAACCGATAGCAGGCGCTTGGAGGCCTCCTGACCAATCACATACTCATCAAGAAAGTTTTTAATCTCCAGAGGTTTTGGCAGACCACCCTCTTCTTTGCCCTCTTTCGGCTCACCGGAAAGCTCTTCAACGATGATCTCATTGCATAGCTCAATACACTCATCACAGATGAAAACGGTAGGGCCGGCAATCAACTTCTTTACATCGTGCTGCGATTTTCCACAAAACGAACAGTATAGCGTGTTATCTCCGCCGTTACTCTGTGTCGCCATCAGGACCTCCAGTCACTATTTCCGCTCGGGAAGTGAGCACCTTATCAATCAAACCGTAACTCTCCGCTTCCTGTGCGGTGAGGAAATAATCCCGCTCCACATCATCGGTGATCTTCTCCAGCGGCTGACCGGTATGCTCGGCCATCATCTCATTCAAACGATCTTTAAGTTTAAGGATTTCACGTGCATGAATTTCAATATCGGTCGCCTGACCCTGGAAACCACCCAGTGGCTGGTGGATCATAATGCGGGCATTGGGCAGTGCGAAACGTTTCCCCTTGGTGCCTGCTGAGAGCAGATGCGCACCCATACTGGCGGCCTGACCCACGCAGAGTGTTGATACATCGCAGCGGAGATAGTTCATGGTATCGTAAATAGCCAGTCCGGCAGTCACCAGTCCGCCGGGGCTATTGATATAGATAAAGATATCTTTATCCGGCCCTTCAGACTCAAGAAATAGCAGCTGTGCAATAATCAGATTGGCCATATGATCATCAACCTGACCATTAAGGAAAATGATACGCTCTTTCAACAGACGGGAGAAGATGTCGTAGGAACGCTCTCCACGTGCAGTTTGCTCCACAACAACCGGAACCAGATTCATAAACTCTCCTTTATCACAATCGATCAATAGTTTTGCGGCTCAGCATAAAGTATACGCAGGCAAAAGTCATAGCACGCAGCTTGCCAAAGGCTCGCAAAGCCGTCCACTATGATAAAAAAAGAGACCCTCTCCCTTTCAGGAGCAGGGTGCCCGGAGAATTAGCGTTCCTGTTCAGCCTGCCAGACAGAGAGTGGTTTGGTCACAGATTTTGTCTTGGCCTGGGAAACAATATAATCAACACAACGACGCTCCAGCAGTGCATCACGCATGGAAGCCATCTGATCCTGCTGCGATTTGATCCACTCTTTAAACTGGCCGCGCTGCGCCTCTGGATACTGGGCAGACTGGCGATCAATTTCAGCATCAACCTCTGCATCATCAAGCGTCAAACCACCGACTTCGCGAACTTCCTGAAGCAGTACGGAGAGTTTCAAACCACGCTCAGAGCGGATACGAATCTCAGCGTTGAACGCTTCGTCTTTAAACATTTCAGGGGTAACTTCCAGACCCTGCTGTTTCATATTCTGACCCACGCGCACTGCGGTCTCTTTTACATCCTGCTCAATCAGCGCCTCAGGCAACTCAATCGCATTGGCATCAAGCAGCGCATCAAGTGCCGCCTCACGGGTAACCTGATGAGAAGCCTCTTTGGCCTCTTCAGTCAGACGGGTGCGGGCATCTTCACGCAGGGCTGCCGCATCATCAAAACCGAGCATTTTCGCCAGCTCATCATCATTCTCAGCGGTGAGCGGTTTGCCCACAGTTTTGAGGGTAGTGGCAAAACTTGCAGCTTTACCTGCAAGATGAGCGGCCTGATAGTCGGCAGGGAAGGTCACTTCAATCATGACATCATCACCGGCTTTTTTGCCAGCCAACTGCTCTTCAAAACCGGGAATGAAACGGCCTTCGCCGAGCACCAGAGGAACATCCTCACCCTTGCCACCTGCAAACTCTTCGCCATCAATCGAACCTACGAAATCGATATGCAGCTGATCACCACTCTCTGCAGGACGCTCTGCCTCTGCCTCAAACTTCACCTGAGACTTCTGCAAACGTGTAACCACCTGATCGACGTCAGCGTCATCCACTTCAACGGTTGTTGTCTCGAACTTCAGCTTGTCCAGTGCATTCAACTTAATTTCAGGCCATGTGGTTACTTTCATGGTGAATGCGAACCCGCCCTCTTCCGGTGCAGGTACAATCTGCAGCTGCGGCTGCACAGCAGGGGTAAGGCCGGAGGACTCAATGGCAGCGATAAAGTGCGTCTGAATCAATTCAGAGATGCTATCTTCACGGATCTGGGGGCCGAACTGCTTATTAATCACGCCATTCGGAGTTTTGCCCGGACGAAATCCCGGAAGTTTAGCCTTCTGCATCACCTTTTTGGTCTGCTCAGCGTAGATGCGATCAAACTCGCTCTGCGCCACAACCACGTGCACTTCATGCTCATTATTACCAAGGGACTTCACTTCTGTCTGAATCATTGCCATCTCCAAATATGCAGGATCTCACCTGCTACTTATCACTGAACAAGTAGAAGGCAGGGTCACCTTCTATCTATAATAAATGGTACGAGGAGGGGGACTCGAACCCCCACACCAAAGGTACTGGTACCTAAAACCAGCGCGTCTACCAATTCCGCCATCCTCGCTCAAGGGCCTGTTAACACTGATTTCGATGGCGGCGATTCGGTCATTTTTGTGGCCCTGCAAGGCACTGCACGCGAAGTGTGCTTGTTGCACATAAGCATGCAGTAACGCAGCAGGACGGAAAAATGGACAATCCCTTCGGGCTGCGCACCAGATGAGATCACTCAGCGTAGCTCGGAATTCGTTTGGAATCACCAAAGTTCATTCTTCGCGCCTTGATTGGTCTCATCTGGTACAGCAGCGCCAACACCTAAATCAGTATTAACAGGCCCTGTGTTTCACAAAAAAGGAGTAAGACCGAGTCTTACCCCCTGCAAAACGGAGGCGAATAATGCCACCGCCTTAATCGAAATCAAGAAACGGCATCATGTTTCACAATCCAGACACAAAGATGCCTTTGGAAATAGCGCCATTGATGTGTATCTTTCGCCCCCGCAAAAGCTGAGCAGCACCTATACTGACTATTGTTACACTGGAGTCCCCATGCAGGTTTCACCTCTTACCGCCCTATCACCACTGGATGGCCGCTATGCCGGCAAAACCGGGGCACTGCGTCCGATCTTCAGTGAATATGGTCTGATCAAGGCGCGTGTGACTGTTGAAGTACGCTGGCTGCAGATGCTGGCCGCCAATAGTGAGATCAGCGAAGTCCCTGCATTCTCGACCCAGGCGCAAGCCTTTCTTGATGCCATTGTCTCCGACTTCTCTATAGCCGATGCCAACCGTGTGAAAGAGATCGAAGCCACCACCAACCACGATGTAAAAGCGGTTGAATATCTTCTCAAGGAGAAGGTGGCCAGCAATGCGGAGCTGTCAGCGATCTCAGAATTCTTCCATTTTGCCTGCACCTCTGAAGATATTAATAACCTCTCTTATGCACTGATGCTTAATGAAGCACGCCAGAGTGTGCTGATCCCTGAGATGCAGAAAATTGTTGATGCCATCGCTGCCGGTGCCAAAACCCATGCCGATCAGCCACTGCTGGCGCGCACCCACGGCCAGACCGCGAGCCCGACCACCATGGGAAAAGAGTGGGCCAATGTCGCCTACCGCCTCTCCCGCCAGCTTAAACAGATTGAAAATGCCGAGGTACTGGGCAAAATCAACGGTGCAGTCGGCAACTACAACGCCCATCTGGCCGCCTACCCTGAACTGAACTGGGAAGCCATTGCCAAAAACTTTGTTGAATCCCTTGGCATCAGCTGGAACCCGTACACCATCCAGATCGAACCGCACGACTACATTGCTGAGATCAACAATAGTGCGGCCCGCTTCAACACCATCCTGATCGATTTCAGTCGGGATATCTGGAGCTACATCTCACTCGGTTACTTCAAACAGAAAGTGATTGCTGGTGAGGTCGGTTCATCCACCATGCCACATAAGGTCAACCCGATCGATTTTGAAAATGCCGAAGGCAACCTTGGCCTGGCCAATGCGGTGCTGGCACATCTGGCTGAAAAACTGCCGATCTCACGCTGGCAGCGTGATCTGACCGACTCCACCGTACTACGCAATCTCGGTGTCGGTTTTGGTTACTCGATTCTCGCCTATAGCTCAGCGATGCGCGGATTCAGCAAACTGGAGATCAATGCCGAGCGCATCAATGCTGATCTTGATGCCAGCTGGGAGGTTCTCGGCGAAGCGGTGCAGACGGTCATGCGTCGCTATGGTCTGGAGAATCCATACGAGCAGATGAAAGCCCTGACCCGTGGTAAAGGCATCACACCCGAGCGCCTGCGTGAATTTATCGAAACACTGGCGATCCCGGCCGATGCCAAGCAGTCACTGATTGAGATGACACCTGCCACCTACATCGGCAACGCCGCCGATCAGGCTAAAAACATCGATAATTTTCTGAAATAGTTACAAAAAACATAAAATCGAACCACGAATGCACACAAATCAACACGAATAAGAGAGGCCGTACTGGTTGAATATCTTTAAATTCGTGCTCATTTGTGTCTACAAGGTGAATGTACCACTATGCAGAGAAGGTGGTCAGGGCCATTCGTGGTTCTGAATGTATGCACTGAATTGTTACCCTCTTTTTAATACTAAACCCATCAAAATAAGAAATTCAGCGCAGCTCAGTCGGCAGACTGAAGGTAACATTCTCCTCACGTACCTTAAGCACTTGCGGAGCAGCAAAACCACGTGCCTTCAGCCACTCACTCACCTGCTCAACCAGCACTTCCGGTGCAGATGCACCGGCCGAGATACCTATGCGGTCATCAAAACCGAACCAGCCAGGTTCGATATCTTCACAACCATCAATCAGATAGGCGGAGCAACCCGAACGTTCAGCCACTTCACGCAAGCGATTCGAGTTGGATGAGTTTTTGGAGCCTATCACCAGCACCACATCAGAATTAGCAGCCAGCTCTTTGACCGCCGCCTGACGGTTGCTGGTGGCATAACAGATATCTTCACGTTTCGGGCTTTGAATATTGGGGAACCGTGTTTGTAACGCGGCAATCACATCGGCCGTATCATCAACACTAAGTGTGGTTTGGGTAACATAGGCAACCCTCTCCGCATCTGCAACTTCAAGCTGCTCGACATCCTCAGGTTGTGAAACCAGCAACACAGAACCCTCTGGTGCCTGCCCCATTGTGCCCTCTACTTCAGGATGTCCGGCATGGCCGATCAAAATCACCTGATCACCATTCTGATAGTGGCGCAGCAGCTCAAGATGCACCTTGGTCACCAGCGGACAGGTAGCATCAATCACACGCAGACCACGCACATCGGCACTGCTACGCACCGACTTACTCACACCATGGGCTGAGAAAATCAGCAGCGAATTATCCGGTGCATCATCCACCTCAGCGATAAACACCGCCCCTTTCGCCTTCAACCCTTCAACGACAAATTTGTTATGGACGATCTCATGACGCACATAAACCGGTGCGCCGTAGACCTCCAGCGCCCGCTCAACAATCTCGATAGCGCGATCCACACCGGCACAGAAACCACGCGGCTCAACCAACAGCACCTGACTCATAAACATATCTCCATGTGGCGAAGGCTAGCATCGTGTCCTATGCTTGCGCATCCGATAATCCAGTTTTGGACTGACAACCTCAGCCAAGGAGCTTTAAATGAGCACATACACCATCAATCCCGGCGATGCCGCACCAGCCGATATCGAGCTGCAGACTTGGCCTGAAGGCACACTTAAGCTGGCTGATCTGAAAGGCAAGTGGGTCATTCTCTACTTCTATCCGAAAGACAGCACCTCCGGTTGCACCACCGAGTCATGTGAGTTTCGCGATGCCCTGCCCGACTTCTCCGCTGCCGATGCAGCCATTGTCGGTGTCAGTCGTGATTCCGTGAAATCACACCAGAACTTCGTTACCAAACAGGATCTCAACTTCCCGCTTATCTCTGATCCTGATGAAACACTCTGCAAAGCCTTTGATGTTCTGCAGATGAAGATGAACTACGGCAAAGAGTACCTTGGCATTGAGCGCTCCACTTTCATCATCAACCCTGAAGGTGTGATTACTAACGTCTGGCGCAAAGTGAAGGTTGCCGGTCATGTTGAAGAGGTGCTGAACACTCTGAAGGAAGCACAGAGCTAACATGTTACAGAACAGACGCATCCTCATCGGCATCGGTGGCGGCATTGCCGTCTACCGCGTGGCCGAGCTTGCCCGCCTGCTGATCAAGGCAGGGGCAGAGGTGCGTTGCATCATGACCCGCTCGGCAACCGAGTTTGTTTCACCACTGACTTTTGAGGCTTTGACAGGCAATGAGGTGCACACAGAGCTTTTTGATCTGACATCTGAGCGTAATATGGGCCACATTCAACTGGCACGCTGGGCTGATGCCGTAGTGATCGCACCGGCCACGGCCAATATTCTGGCCCGGCTTGCATATGGTATCGCCGATGACCTGCTGACCACCATGATGCAGGTCAATGAGGCACCAATTCTACTTGCTCCTGCCATGAACAGCTCGATGTGGGAGTCCGATGCCACCTGCCGCAATGTTGAAACACTCAAAGCGCGCGGCATATCATTTATCGGCCCTGAAGCGGGGACACTGGCCTGCGGAGAACAGGGAACAGGCCGCCTCTCTGAACCGGAAGCGATTGTCGCGGCACTGCAACCGCTGCTCTGGCAAGATCAGGCTCTGAAAGGTCAACAGTGGGTGATCAATGCCGGACCGACTGTCGAGGCGTGGGATGCCGTGCGCGTGTTGACCAATCGCGCCAGCGGCAAACTCGGTGCACAGCTTGCCTCAACTGCCACAGCCATGGGAGCAGCGGTTACACTTATTGCAGGCCCGGGAACCCCTCATACTCATCCGCAGGTGAAACGCATCGATGTTGAATCTGCAGATGATATGCTCAGTGCATGCCTGAAAGCAGCCAGAGGTGCCGATACATTTATCGCCACAGCCGCCGTCAGTGATTTCCGTTTTCATGAGATGTATACCGAGAAGATGAAACGCGGCGGCACAACCAGCATGCATGTCGAACTGATCGCCAACCCCGATATCGTCGCCCACATCGCCAAGATGGAGAAGCGCCCGTCTCACGTCATCGCCTTTGCCGCTGAATCGTCCAACCATATCGCGTATGCAAAGAGCAAACTGTCGCAAAAAAATGTCGATGCGATTGTTGCTAACGATGTCAACAACATGGGATCGCACAATGCCAGCGGCTGGTGGATCACTCCGCAGAGCGAAACCACGATCGACACAGTCAGCAAACAGGCCTTTGCCGAACAGATTATTCAACACATTACGGAGCTAAAGTGATGAGCAACCCGAAAGTACAGATTCAACGACTACCTCATGGTGAAGGTATTGATCTCCCCTTCTACGCCACCACCCACGCGGCGGGAGCCGATCTTCGCGCAGCGGTTGATGATGATGTGATCATTCAACCCGGAGAGACAGCACTGATCAAAACCGGTTTCGCCATGGCCCTGCCTGATAATTTTGAAGCCCAGGTTCGTCCCCGTTCAGGTCTTGCCCTGAAATTCGGCATCACCGTGCTCAATACACCGGGCACCATCGATGCCGACTACCGTGGCGAGGTGGGTGTAATCCTGATCAACCACGGCAAAGAACCATTCACTGTCAGCCGTGGCGACCGCATCGCCCAGATGATCATTGCCCCGTTTGTGCAGGCTAATTTCGAAGCAGTTTCAGAGCTTTCTGAAACCCAGCGCGGTAGCGGCGGTTTTGGCAGCTCCGGCAGAAAGTAGAGGCAGCGTGCATCCGGCTGGCCTCAGATTTGCTTTGCATCACATTGATAACAATGCTCTAATTCACAGACGATCTGCATAAACGTCTGTTTTATGGCAGCAGGGAGATAACGATGAAGTTTTGGGCCGGTCTGTTGGCGGTATGTTTAACAGGTGCTTTTACGGCATCGGCAGAAGATGCTGTCACATCAGAAGAGGGATCGATGCCTGATGCCATGCAGCATCTGGTTACCGCCCCTGAGATCGATTTTGCCAATCTGCGTGATCCTTTCGCCTCCTATCTGGTGCGTGTCGCTTCACGTGGTCAGAGCGCCCTGCTCAATAGCAAAACCCGCCTCTCCAACCGCGAACGCGAAAAACTCGAAGATTATGATCTCTCCACACTGAAGCTGGTTGCCATATTCTCAATGGGTGGTGAGCGCGTAGGTATGGTGCAGGATGGCACTGCCAAGGGTTATATCGTACGTCGCGGTAACTACATGGGTAAAAACAACGGTAAGATCGAGAAGATCACCGGTGATACCCTCTTCCTCGTTGAACAGGTGCTCAATCCCGCCGGTGAGATTATCGATCGTCAGGTCAATCTGACCATGAACGAAGTTAACGAGTAACAGTCCCCCTCACATGGCAAAACGCATGACGACTGCCAATGTGCGGCGTTTCTTTGAACACCTGCAATCCATTGATCCTGAACCGGTCACCGAACTTAACTACAGCAATGATTTCGAACTGCTGGCAGCCGTGATGCTCTCAGCCCAGTCCACGGATGTGGGTGTCAACAAAGCCACCGCCAAACTCTATCCGGTTGCCAATACGCCGCAGATGATTCTCGATCTTGGTGAGGCGGGACTGAAATCCTATATCGCCACCCTCGGGCTTTATAACAGCAAAGCAAAGCACTTGATGGAGACCTGTGCGATGCTGGTTGAGCTGCACAATGGTCAGGTTCCTCGCACCCGCAAGGAGCTGGAAGCACTGCCGGGCGTAGGCAGAAAAACCGCCAATGTGGTGCTTAACGTACTATTCGGTGAACCGACCATGGCGGTGGATACCCACATCTTCCGGGTCGGCAACCGCACCGGCATAGCACCGGGTAAAACGCCACTGGATGTGGAGAAGGGACTACTGAAAAGAATCCCCAAAGAGTTTATGCAGCATGCCCACCACTGGCTGATCCTGCATGGCCGCTACACCTGTACTGCCCGAAAACCCAAATGCCACACCTGCGCCGTAGCCGCAGAATGCACCTGGCCCGAAAAACCAACTGCTATTTAAGTCGTAATGAATCACCGCTTCCGGCCTTCGATTCAAATTATTCTTTAGGTTAACAGCGACCGCATTGCAGCATTAAGTTGATCGGGCGGAAATGGCTTTGATAGAACGCGTGTATTATCCATCTCTCCATGTTCATCCAGCACATGCTCACGATCATATCCGGTCATAAATATAATAGGCAGATCAGGCCGCAATCGGCGCAACTTCTCAGCAGCCGTCCAGCCGCTCACCTTCGGCATCACCATATCAAGCAGAACCAGATCAACTTCATTTCGATGCTCAATAAAAAGATCCAGCAACCTGGAGCCATCTTCGGCCTCAATAACGCGATAACCCATGTTCTTCAGGGTTTCTGAGGTGACTTCACGAACCATGGCATCATCATCAGCGATAAGAATCAACTCACCACGAGATTCAAGGCTCGGCACCTCTTCATCACTACTGGCTATATCATCAATCTCCGCCTTATGAAGTGGCAGATAGATATGTATTGCCGTGCCAGCATCAGGCTGACTATCAATCTCAACCAGCCCGTCAAAGCCTTGCACTGCACCATACACCATGGAGAGCCCAAGTCCGGTACCTTCACCAACCTCTTTGGTGGTATAAAACGGCTCAAACACGCGCTTCTGTATCTCCTCATCCATTCCACAGCCATTATCGCGCACCGTTAATCGAACAAGCTCCATCCCGGAAAAGTGTTGGTTGCGTAACTTGAACAGCTCATCGGGGATAAACCGCTCCAACTCAATGCTGATCTCAGGTTGTCGGATGGCGGCTACAGCATCACGGGCATTACTTAACAGGTTAAGAATGACCTGCTGAATTTGCGTGGCATCGGCCAATACCACCATAGATTCTGTTTCCAGCTGGACATCGAGTTGAATGGTCTCTGGAATGGTTACCCGAGCCACGCTACTACTGAACTGCTGCACAAGGCGATTCAAATCCAGATAGTCATGCCGAACGAGATCCTTGCGAGCAAACACCAGCATCTGAGAGATCATGGTCGCTGCATCAAGGCTGAGCTTTTCTATCACATCCAGTTTAGAAACAACCTCTGGCCTGTCTGCACTGGCTTTTCTGGCCAGATAGAGGTTACCGGTGATGCCGGCCAGCATATTGTTGAAATCATGCGCGATGCCGCCAACCAGTGTTCCGATCGCCTCCATCTTCTGGGATTGCCTGAGCTGCTCCTCGAGCTCGAGTTGCTCGGTAATGTCGGTAAACACACCAACATAATGGGTGATATGTTGGCGAGTATCGCGAATACAACTAATCGAGAGTCGCTCGGCATACTCTTCACCACTCTTCTTGCGATTCCAGACAATACCCTGCCACTGCCCCTTATGAACAATCTCCTGCCACATCTGTTCATAAAAAAATCTATCCTGCCGCCCGGACTGCAGGATGCGCGGATTTTTTCCGATCACTTCATGCTTCTGATAGCCGGTGGTCTTCTCAAAACAGGGGTTAACGCTAATAATCAGGCCAGCGCTGTCGGTCACAATCACCGCCTCCTGAGCCGTCTGAATCACCTTATCGGCCAGACGAAGGTTCGCCTCTGCCGCCACTCTTTCACTGATATCGGTGATCACCATCAATACCAGCACGTCGCAGGAGATATCCTCATGCTTCAATGTTGCTGAACGCCCCTCAATCAGCACATCCATTACCTTGTTATCCGAGCACTCCATGCGCAGCTCCAGCTCTTTGCCATCCGGTGCATTGTAAAAAGCGCGGTATCGTCCTAAATAGATATCCCGGTCACCGGGATAGATGAAATTCTGCAACGACTTGCCAATCAGATCAGAGAGCTGAACCTTTAGCATCTGTGCCATCCTGGCATTGGCTTCACGCACTATCCCATCGCGGTCCAGAGAGACATAACCGACCGGCGCCTCGTGATAGAGGTAGGAGAAACGATCGCGCGAGGCCGCGAGCGCCTGCTGGCTTGCCCGCAACTCCTCATTCTGAATCTCCAGCTCGGCCTGATAGACCTGCAGCTCATGAATCAGATCATGCGCCGCATCAATTTCATGAACCCGCTGCGGATCCTCACGCAGCAGCTCCTCGGCCTGATCTTTTAGCCTTGAAAAGCGCGCATCAAACTCTCGAGATTTCCCCTCCATGCTTTAATCCTGTCTCCTGATCACAGCAGTAAAGTATTTGTTACCCTCCAGAAAGGATTCGGAGAGTGTGATATGCAGATCAACGCTGCTGCCATCCTGATGTCTGCCAGTCACATCCTGACCACAGGCATTCACGTGCTTACCGCTACTCATCTGCCTGGCGATATGCTTATCATGCTCATTCGCCTCTTTCTCAAACATCAGTATATTCACACTCTGGCCGAGAAGATCCTTCTCCGCATAGCCGAAAATTTTACATGCCGTCGGATTCACATGCCTGATCACACCAGAGCTGTCGCACACCACCAGCCCATCGACCATGCCATTCAGCACAGCGTTGATCAGCCTGCGCTCATGGCTTTCGGCTTTTAGCGGGCTGACATCAATAAAGCTGAGCACCACTCCCGAATAGACTTCCGGAGCGATATAGTAGGGCAGTACGCGCATAAAGTAGGTGTTACCGTTTTCGTGCTCCACCTCCATCTCCACCGGTCCACCATCTCTGGCCACAGACTTCACCACCTCATAGGGGTCGATAGCGTGCAGATAGTGGCTCAGGTGGCTGAATGGACGCCCGGCATCCGATTCGATGATCTTATACACCGTTGAAAAGGCGGGCGTAAACTTACGAATATCAAAGTTCTCATCGAGAAACACAGTGGCGATATTGGTGCTGGCGTTGAGGTTTTCCAGATCGTTGTTGGCTTCGGTCAGCTCAACAATCTTGCTCTGATACTCAGCATTCACCGTATAGAGCTCTTCGTTGACCGACTGCAGCTCCTCATTGGTGGACTGCAGCTCTTCGTTACTGGCCATCAGCTCCTCATTGGTGGCTTGCAACTCCTCATTGGAGGTCTCCAGCTCCTCCACTGTTGCCTGCAGATTCTCTTTATGGAACTGCAGAGACTGCTCCAGATCGATGATGCGCTGCTGCGCCTCTTTGCTGACATCATAAACATGCGAGGCATCACCATTCTCTTCTATGACCGGAATTTTTCTGTTCTCATTCAGGAACACACCAACCAGTGGCGCCTGCCCCTTCTTCTTTGCCAGCTGTTTTACCCGCATATCATACACTTTAGGGCCGTTGCGATGCTCAATGGAGATGTTGGAGTAGAGTACCTCTTCACCCTTGGCGAAGGCTTTCTGAATACCGGTAGAGAGCGGAATCGAGAGATCCTTTACCGCCATCTTGGCGATATTGTTTTCAATCTTGCCTGACGGCAGTTTGAAAAAACCATCCGTGTCACCAGCTACATACTGCAGCTCCATCTGCTCATTGACCGCCAGTGCCAGGGTCAGGGCACTGCCAGTGATCGACTGCAACAGCCGATCAAGAATCCGCTCCTCCTCCTGCAATCTTTGCGAATAGCTGCGCGGTAGCGGAGTGCTCGAATAGGGCATGCTGGTTATTGTTTTGCGATACAGCATCGAATCAGCATCGGTGAGTGAGCGTTCGCGACGCTTGCCGCGAGAGCGGAAGATTTTCCATTTGTTATCCAGTGACTCGAAGTATTCGAACATCTCACCGGTGGTTTCACTCGCACCGAGAAACAGAATGCCCTCCGGCCTGAGCGAGAAGTTAAACATCTCCAGCGCCTTGCGCTGCAGAATCGGCTGCAGATAGATCAACAGGTTGCGGCAGGTGACCATATCCATATTGGTAAATGGCGGATCCTTCACCAGATTCTGCTGCGCAAAGACCACCATTTCACGAATCTGGCGAATGATATGATAGCTATCTTCATGACGGTAAAAATATCGCGCAAGCAGGCGATCCGGAACATCGGCAGCGATCGACTGCGGATAGACACCGTTACCGGCCCGGATAATGGCATCGCGATCGACATCAGTGGCAAAGATTTTCACCTTCACTGAAATCTCCAACCGTTCAATGCAATCATGGCAGAGCATGGCCAGTGAATAGGCCTCTTCGCCGGTAGAACAGCCTGCCACCCAGATGCGCAGCTCCTGCCCCTCTTTTTTACGAATCAACTCAGGCAGGAATGTTTTTTCCAGTAGCTCATATGCTTTGGAGTCGCGAAAGAAGCTTGTCACGCCAATCAGCATCTCCCTATACAGGGTCATCACTTCGGTCTGATTGGACTCCAGAAAACGCACATAATCTGGCAGATCATGCATCTGATTGACCAGCATGCGACGCTCAATGCGACGCACCAGCGTGCTCGGCTTGTAGAGTGTAAAATCAACAGCTGTTTTCTCTCTTAACTGATAGAAGATACGCGTCAAACCATCCTCATCGGTTAACACAGTCTCTGATATCTTGGAGCGGCTGGCATAGGGGTGCTTGGCATACTCCATCAGCTGACCCGGCATCTCATTAGGAGGCAGAATATAATCACACAGGCCGGTGGCTATCGCACTCTTCGGCATACCATCAAATTTCGCGGAGGATGGCTCCTGCACCATCACCATACCCAGCTTCTCCTTGATATTACGCAGCCCCCGTGTGCCATCACTGCCGGTACCGGAGAGCACAATAGCGATCGCCTTCTCCCCCTGATCCTCTGCCAGAGAGCGGAAGAAGATATCAATCGGAAGATTCAGTTCACGCGAATGATCCACTTCCGAGAGCAACAGCTTGTCGTGAAAAATACTTAAGGTCTTATTGGGTGGAATCAGATAAATGGTATCACGCTCAACATCCATGCCATCTTCTGCGCGCAACACCGGCATCTCAGTATGACGGGAGAGCAACTCCACCATCATACTTTTATGGGTTGGTGAGAGGTGTTGAATCACAACATAGGCCATGCCTGCATCTTCGGGCGCCTGCTTGAAAAACTCTTCAATTGCTTCCAGCCCGCCTGCCGAGGCGCCGATACCTACATAATAGCTTGGCTGACTATCACTCTCTTTTGAAAGGACTGAATCAATCTTATTTTCGCTTTTTTTCGCCATACTATTCCCTGAAAGTAATAACAATTTATAAGCAGAAATTAAACCAGTTATTTTACGACTTCAAGTATTTTAAGATCGGAATTCATGACCTATGGTTTTTCACTTAATTAAATCCGAGAAAGTGACTGCTTTTGACTTGCAGAAACCTGTGGTTAAATTTTCTTTTCGAGTGAATCAGCCATTACCTGCGGTTCAGGTTTGGCGTCCTCTTTTACGATGCGGATATCATCTCCCAACAGCATATCGATAAAGGTCTGGCGGGTCAGATCAGATGAGTCGTGGAACTGGTTGAAAGGGGTATGGCGCTGTTGATCAGCCAGATCCAGTTCGATGCCCCAGATCGGCTTGGTGGAGGTTGGCAGCATCGAGTAGCGGGTATCACCAATCAAAGGTTTCTCTCCGGGAAACAGAGCGATGTAACCATCTGAGAAAAACTCAAAGCGTTTGATATCTTCTGCCAGCACTGAACCTTCTGCCACTTCCGGCAGGTCGGTCAGCTCAAAGCGTTTTACCGATTCGCCGCTGTACAACTTCTCTTCACCGGGTAGTCCGGCGCGCAGGGCATCCATGTGGAAATAACCATCGGCCTCATAGATCGATCGCCACAACACCAGATTACCCATCGTTGGTTTAATCTCGATACGCTCCACCTGATGCCCGCGCGATTCAGCCAGTGCCATGGCCATCGCCTCCACACGCTCATGCTGGGAGAAACCGACCAGCAGGTAGGAGATCGCAAAGCAGAGGCCGAAGGCGGCATAGCGCGGTGTGCGTTTGACTGCGGCAAAGGCGATGGCGGTGATCAATGCGATGGAGAAGAGCGGATCAAGGATCGAGATAATATTCCAGGAGATACGTTCATCGGTAAGTGGCCAAAGCAGTGATGTGCCGTAGCTGGTGCAGGCATCGATCAATCCTGATGTGCCGTAACCGGCGGTTGTGAAAATCAGCAGCCGTTTGAAAGGCAGTACCTTTTTCAGCATCGGCCACATCAACAGGGCAGCGATCAGACCACCAAAAGGGATAAAGAAGATCGAGTGGGTAAAGTGCCGATGAAAATCGAGTTGTAGGAGAGGGTCAACTTCGGACCGGGTGAACAGTGCATCAATATCGGCCAGCAGTCCGGCCAGAAAACCGATCACCATGGCGATGCGTGTCTCACCTTTTTTGCTGAAGCTCTGAGCCAATACAGCGCCTGCCAATCCCTGTGTCACAATATCCATGGTGCGGTATCGTGCCGACAGATCACCTCCGACTCAAGCATGAGTCCCCCTATTCCTGTTCTCTGTTTAATTGCGCTGTCTGACGATATAGTTGCGAACATGCAGATTTTTCACTCATGGGATGAGGCTCGCGCCTCCGAAATTCGCGGCGGTGCCATCACCCTCGGCAACTTCGATGGCGTGCACATGGGTCATGAGCAGGTGCTGGCCGAGACACGCGGCCACGCCATGAATGCCGACGGGCCAACGATTGTGGTCACCTTTGAACCGCATCCGCGCGCCGTACTCTATCCTGAAGAGGCACCGCGCCGTCTGTGTCATCTACAGGAGAAACTGGGCTACCTTGAAGCTGAAGGTGTGAATGCCGTACTGCTGTTGGAGTTCACCAAAGAGCTGGCTGGATGGCCTGCCGAAAAGTTCTCTTCCACCCTCTATGAAACATTCGCCTTCAAACATATGCATGTCGGTTACGATTTTGCCTTTGGCCATGATCGCGAAGGTCATGTTGATGATCTGCGCAATCTCGGTGATGAGGTTGGATTTAACGTTACGGTAGCTGCTGCCTTTGAGATGATGGGGGCAGTCGTCTCCAGCTCGCGTATCCGCTCGGCGGTGGAAGCCGCTGATTTTGAACTGGCTAAAACACTGCTTGGTCGCGACTACTCGATTGCCGGTAAAGTACTGCACGGTGAAAAACGGGGCCGCGAAATGAATTTCCCGACCGCCAATGTTGATGTGGCTGATCTGGCACACCCTCCGGTTGGTATCTATGCCGTACGTGCCAATACCAGAGACAGATCAAAACAGTGGAATGGTGCCGCTTATCTTGGTTACCGCCCCACCTTCAATGGCCGCACCCTGCTGCTGGAGACCCACCTGCTGGATGATTCACCTGATCTCTATGACCAGTGCCTGAATGTCAGCTTTATTCAGCGTATTCGTGAGGATCGCAAATTCACCGGTCACGCCGATCTGGCCGCCCAGATCGCCAAAGATTGTGATATGGCCAGGCAGATTTTAGACGCTGATTAACGCAGATGGACACAGATGGATATAAGCATGCAGCGCTGACTGAACAGATTATTCAGGCTGCATTCACGGTTCACAATGCTCTGGGTTCAGGCTTTTTGGAAAAAGTTTACGAGAATGCAATGGTTATTGAACTGACCAGAATTGGACTAAAAGTAGAACAGCAGAAACCTTTGCACGTCACATATCATGGGAAATGTGTTGGTGAATATTTCGCTGATCTGGTGGTGAATGATAAAATCATAGTGGAATTGAAATCAGTATCGCATATCCTGCCGGTTCATGAAGTTCAACTGGTCAACTATCTCAAGGCAACAGGCCTTGAAATCGGACTATTGATTAACTTCGCAGAGAAACGGGTGGAAATCCGGCGCAAGATAGAGAGCAGAAGTTAAATCTGCGAATATCTGCGTTCATCTGCGTCTAAAATGGAGCAACACTGTGTCTGAGCAAGAAGTATTCGATTATAAATCCACTGTTTTCCTGCCGAAAACAGACTTTCCCATGCGTGGCAACCTGCCGCAGAGTGAGCCTAAACGCCTCGCAAAATGGGAAGATGAAGATCTCTACGCGCAGATTCGCGAAGCTCGTAAAGATGCCCCGAAATTCGTGCTTCATGATGGCCCGCCATACGCCAATGGTAGCATCCATATCGGCCACGCCCTGAACAAAGTGCTTAAAGATGTCGTCACCCGCTCCCGTACCATGCTCGGTTTTGATGCCCCTTACGTGCCGGGCTGGGACTGCCATGGTCTGCCCATTGAGCTGAAGGTGGAAGAGAAGTTCAAAAAGAAGAAACGCAAAAAAGAGGATATCTCCGACTCTGAATTCAGAGCCGAGTGCCGTGAATATGCCAAAGGGCAGATCGATGTGCAGCGCGAAGAGTTCAAGCGCCTCGGTATCACCGGTGACTGGGAAAACCCGTATGTCACCATGGATTATAACTTTGAGGCCAACACCGTTCGTGAGATCGGCAAGTTCCTCGGCAATGGTGGCCTCTATAAGGGCGCCAAACCTGTGCACTGGTGTGTCTCCTGCGCCACCGCTCTGGCAGAGGCGGAGGTGGAGTATGAGGATCACACCTCACACTCGATCTATGTGAAATTTGCTGCCGGTGAAGATCTGAGCGATATCGCACCTGAACTGACAGGTGATCTCTCTATTGTTATCTGGACCACCACGCCGTGGACGATCCCTGCCAATCTGGCTGTCTCAGTCGGCCCCGCTATCGAATACTCAGCCGTTAAAATCACCGCTACCGGAGATAACCGCAACCTCAAAGCCGGTGAAACCATCATCCTGGCGGAGGATCTGCGCGCCGGAGTAATGCAGGCTATCGGCGCTGAAGGTGAGGTTGTAACAACCTTTAGCGGTGAGAAGCTGGACAAACGCAATTTCCGCCACCCCTATCTCGATCAGCATGCTCCGATTCTGGTGGGTGATCATGTCACACTGGAAGCGGGCACAGGATCGGTGCACACCGCACCGGGCCATGGTCAGGAAGATTACGAGATCGGCATGAAATATGGCCTGAAGGCTTTCAACCCTGTCGGTGATACCGGCATATTTGATGAGGCCACCCCTGTTGTTGCCGGTCGCCACGTCTATCAGGCCAATGCCATCATGGTTGAGCATCTGCTTAACTGTGGTGCCCTGCTTGAGACCAGTGAAGTTCGCCACTCCTATCCGCACTGCTGGCGCTGCCACAAACCACTGATCTTCCGCGCTACGCCACAGTGGTTCATCTCCATGGATGCCAATGACCTGCGCAACAAAGCACTGGCTGAGATTAAAAAGACAGCATGGACACCGGAATGGGGTGAAAACCGTATCCGCGCAATGGTGGAGCAGCGCCCTGACTGGTGTGTATCACGTCAACGTAACTGGGGTGTACCGATCACCGCCATCCGCTGCGCCTGCGGCTCCCATAAAGTGACCACTGCTGAGGTAGTTGAAGGTATTGCCAAACAGGTAGAAGCCGGTGGTGCAGATGTATGGTTTGCCAAGGATGTGAATGCATTCCTGCCTGCCGATGCAACCTGCCCTGATTGTGGCGGCTCGGAATTTGAGAAAGAGACCGACATTCTCGATGTATGGTTTGATTCAGGCAGTACGCACGCCTGCGTGCTGGAACATCGTGACGATCTCTCTACCCCTGCCGATCTCTACCTTGAGGGCTCTGATCAGCATCGCGGCTGGTTCCAGTCCTCACTGCTGGAGAGTGTCGGTACCCGTGGCGTTGCACCATTTAAAGGTGTGCTCACGCACGGTTTTGTGGTGGATAAAAACGGCAACAAGATGTCCAAGTCCAAAGGCAATGTCGTAGCACCGCAGAAGATCATCCAGCAACTCGGCTCTGATATCCTGCGCCTGTGGATCGCATCTGCCGACTATTCAGCGGATATCCGCATCTCTGATGAGATTTTAAAGCAGCTGGCTGAAGCCTATCGCCGCATTCGCAACACCATCCGCTTCCTGCTGAGTAACCTCAATGGTTTTGATCCGGTTCGTGATGCTGTTGCAGTGGCAGATCGCACACCACTTGATCAGTGGGCCAGCCACAGGCTTTCACAGGTTGAACATGCGGTGCATGACGCTTATGAGCACTACCAGTTCCACCGTATCCATCAGGAGGTGCATAACTTCTGTTCGGTTGATCTGGGCGGCTTCTACCTCGATATCATCAAGGATCGCCTCTACTGTGATGCGGCGGATTCCAATCGCCGTGCCTCTGCGCGTGCTACCCTGTTTGATCTGGCCGATACCCTGATTCGACTGATTGCTCCGATTGTACCGTTCACCGCTGATGAAGCGTGGGAGTTCCTGCCCGGCTCTGATGCCAAGAGCATCCACCTGCAGCGCTTCCATCCGGTTGCTGATATAAAGGTGGATGAGAAGGCGTGGGAAGTCTTCTTTGCCCTGCGTGAGCAGGTCAACACGGCAATGGATCAGGCCAAGAAGGATAAGATTGTCGGTTCATCCATTGCGGCAACTGTGACAGTGCCAAATCTGGATAACGCATTTGCTGAAGCTGTAGGTGAGAGCTGGGAACAGCTGTTCATCGTCGCCAAAGTAGAATCTGGTGATGCCATCACGATCAGAGCTGCGGATGGTGTGAAGTGCCCACGCTGCTGGAACTTCAGTGCGCCTGCAGATTCAACGCATGCAGTGCACAATGAGCTCTGCCCACGCTGCTTTGAAGCAGTGACATAAGGGCAAAACAATTTCCATTCGGTCGGGGATGGGGCGAATGGATCTGCCGCATGGATGCAGCAGAAATTTCAGGATGAAAAAAAGGCCCCGCATTTGCGGGGCCTTTCTATTGCACTTACAGCTTTCTGATTAACCGTTGAGATCTTCCGGCTCTTTGGTAAGCGCTTTGCGCCCGGTGATCATCGCAGAGACCAGCCCTCCACCCTCTTTGATCTCGGTACGTACCACCACGAAGATATGCAGCAGGATCAGGAACATCAGGAAGTAGGAAGTGTAGATGTGCACAGTGCCGAACGGGCCTTTGAATGCGCTCAGCGCCTTGGCCTTCGCTGCATCAGTACCTGTATTATCATACGGTTTGATCGTTGCAGGATCAACACCATCGGCGGCGATCTGTGCGGCAAACGTTGAACCAAACGGCGGGTAATAGATATCGGTACCGGCACGAACCAGACCGGTCACAGCCATCACAGAGAGCGAGAGCATAATCACCGCTACAGCCAGACGACCCAGCGGATTGTGACCCACATACTGTTTTGGCTCACCCGCTTTAATACTGGCAAGATAACTGCTCAGCTCACCGATATATCCCTTACCGGGAAAGATATTCATCCAGCGGGAGTAACGACCGCCGACAAAACCCCAGCCAATACGCACAGCCAGATTCAATACAAAAACGTAACCGATCAACACATGAATGGTTTTCAGCGTGATCTTCGCCTCCAGACTGGTGATGCCCATATCCTTTTTAAACAGCATCATCAGGCCCATAAAGATAAGCAGTAGCACGGTCGTGAAATTCACCCAGTGGAAAATACGCGTGGGGGCATCCCATGCCTTGTACGACTTCAACATCTTCTCTTTCAATTCAGATCTCCTATCTCATGCCAAAGTCATGCGTGACTCCGGTTATTTCATAAAAATAACCCTCCCCCCATACGGGGGAAGGGTCAGCAATGTTATCTGAGAATTATGACAAAATGATGAATCTATTACGACGCATCATTCATGCCTTCCTACTTTTTGGCTTCGGCCTGTGCCGCTTTGGCAGCCTCTTCAAGCTTGGCCGCAGCCTCTGCCTCAGCCTTCTCATCGACGATCGCAATCAGCTCAACCTCAAAGATCAGAACACTGTTGGGGCCGATTTTGGCTCCGGCACCACGCTCACCATAAGCAAGCTCAGATGGCAGAACGAGCCTGTATTTGGAGCCGACATTCATCAACTGAACGCCCTCCTGCCAACCGGCAATCACGCCAGCCAGAGGAAAAGTGATCGGCTCACCACGGCTGTAGGAGGAGTCGAACTCAACACCATCAATGGTTGTACCTTTGTAGTGAACGGTAACTTTATCGTTCAGAGTAGGTTTGGCACCCTCACCCTGCAGGATAACCTGATAGTGCAGACCACTCGGTGTTACAGTCACACCCTCTTTTCCTGCATGCTCAGCAAGAAAAGTGGCGCCCTCTGCCTTGTTCTTTTCAGCTGCCGCCTTCTGCTCAGCCGCCTTCTTCTCAGCCTGTTTCACAAAAAAGGCCTGTTTCACCTTGTTGGCATCTTCCTGACTCAATTTGCTGTCGGCGCCATCCAGTCGATCATTGATTGCGGCAATCATCACGGCCCGATCCAGATCAGTACCTATTGTTTTCAGTGACATGCCGATATCCATACCAATGGCATAAGCGAGCTTGGACTCTTCGCTATCAAGCGTTAGCGCCGGAGCCTTTTTCTCTTCCTGCTGACTGCATGCAGCAAGCAGAACAACACAGGCAAGAATAAATACCTTTTTCATGATCTCTCCCTTCATAAGAAACTATTAACTACCCGCTTATCAAAGCTGATATCTCTGAATATGGCAAGGCCAAATATTTCACTGTGACCCTCTGCCTATAATTTATTCCCACTCAATCGTAGCTGGCGGTTTGCCCGAAACATCATAGACCACACGGTTGATGCCACGCACCTCATTAATAATACGATTGGATACCTTGGCCAACAGTGCATGCGGCAACTCTGCCCAGAGTGCGGTCATAAAGTCCTGAGTCTCTACAGCACGCAGCGCAACCACCCACTCATAGGTACGGCCATCACCCATCACACCGACCGATTTTACCGGCAGGAAGACAACAAATGCCTGACTGGTCTTCTCATACCAGCCTGAGGCACGCAGCTCCTCGATAAAAATCGCATCAGCACGACGCAGCAGTTCGGCATACTCTTTTTTCACTTCGCCTAAGATTCGAACACCAAGCCCGGGACCCGGGAACGGATGGCGATAGACCATCTCACGAGGTAGACCGAGCGCCACACCCAGCTCACGCACCTCATCCTTGAACAGGTCACGCAGTGGCTCCAGCAGTTTCAGATGCAGCGTGTCTGGCAGGCCACCGACATTATGATGACTCTTGATAGTGTGGGCTTTTTTGGTTTTGGAACCGGCCGACTCGATCACATCAGGATAGATCGTACCCTGTGCCAGCCACTTGGCGTTAGGCATACTCTCCGCCTCTTCCTGGAACACATGTACAAATTCGCGACCGATAATCTTGCGTTTGGCTTCCGGATCAGAGACACCGGCCAGCTCACTTAAGAACTTCTCAGAGGCATCAACATGATCAACTTTCACACCAAGGTTATTGGCGAACATCTCCATCACCTGCTCAGCCTCATGCAGGCGCAGCAATCCGTTATCGACAAAGATACAGGTCAACTGACTACCGATGGCACGCTGCAACAACGCAGCAGCTACGGAGGAGTCAACACCTCCGGAGAGGCCGAGAATCACATCTTCCTCACCCACCTGCTCACGGATATGGGCGACCGCCTCATCAATATAGTGCGGCATGGTCCATTCACGACCACAGCCGCAGATATCATGCACAAAGCGGGAGAGCATCGCCTTGCCCTGATGGGTGTGGGTCACTTCCGGATGGAACTGCAGTGCATAAAAACGGCGTGATTCATCAGCCATGCCGGCAATCGGTGTAGAGGCATTACTGCAGATCACTTCAAAACCGGCAGGTAGTGCTGAGACCTTATCACCATGACTCATCCAGACATCAAGGGCACCTCCCTCTTTACCCTCATCGATTCCACGCAGCAGTGACGAATCACCGCAAGGCATGACTTCAGCATAGCCGAATTCAGCCACATGGCCGGTTTCAACCACACCACCAAGTTGCACAGCCATGGTCTGCATGCCGTAACAGATACCGAGCACAGGCACGCCCAGTTCAAACACACAGGCCGGAGCCTTAGGGGTCTCATCTTCATAGACTGAGTTTGGGCCACCTGAGAGAATAATACCGGATGGCTTAAAGGCGCGGATATCCGCTTCTGTCATATCCCAGGGATGCAGCTCAGAATAGACCTGCGCTTCACGTACACGCCGCGCAATCAGCTGCGTATACTGTGAACCAAAATCCAGAATTAATATTTTATCCATTATAACCCAACCTTTAGACACAGATGAACGCAGATCAACACAGATAAATGGCAAACCAACGTCATAATAAAATCAAATATTTTTGCGCGACTCCAAACCCTTAAGAGACTCAGATGAACAGAGGTCAATGCTAAATCAGCGTATATCTGCGTTCATCTGCGTCTAAAAATCAGGATTCGAAACGGTAGTTCGGAGCCTCTTCGGTGATCGTTACATCATGCACATGCGATTCGCGCAGGCCTGCGCCTGTAATGCGAACGAACTTGGCACGCTTGTGCATCTCATCGATGCTGGCAGCACCGGTGTAACCCATGGATGCGCGCAGACCACCAACAAGCTGATGCAATATATCAGTCAGTGCACCCTTATAAGCCACACGACCCTCAATACCTTCGGGAACCAGCTTCATCGCTTCATCCACATCACCCTGGAAATAGCGATCTTTACTGCCCTGTTTCATGGCGCCAATCGAACCCATGCCACGATAAGCTTTATAGGTACGGCCCTGATAGAGAATCTTGTCGCCAGGTGCCTCTTCAGTACCGGCAAACATCGAACCGAACATACAGGTCGCAGCACCGGCGGCCATCGCCTTGGCAAAGTCGCCTGAGAATTTGATGCCACCATCGGCAATGATCGGAACACCCACCTCTCTGCCGGCAACAGCACACTGCATCACCGCTGTCAGCTGTGGCACACCCACACCTGCAACGATACGTGTTGTACAGATCGAACCCGGACCAATACCGACCTTCACTGCATCAGCACCGGCATCAGCCAGATCACGCACAGCTTCAGCTGTGGCGATATTGCCACCAACCACCTGAATCTTGTCGCCATACAGGCGTTTAATTTCGCGCACCTGCTCGATCACACCCTGTGAGTGGCCATGGGCAGTATCAACAATAATAGCATCCACGCCTGCCGCATACAGCGCTTCAAAGCGCTGCATCTCAGCATCACCAACACCGATTGCAGCAGCTGCCAGCAGACGACCAAGATCATCACGTACGGCATTAGGATTGGCTGAAGATTTTTCGATATCGCGTACGGTCACCATACCCTGCAGACGCCCTGCAGCATCCACGACCGGCAGCTTTTCAATGCGGTGCAGACGGAACAGATCCTTACAGGTATCAAGATCAACACCATGTTCAACAGAGACCAGCCGCTCACGCGGGGTCATCATATCTTTAACTTTACTATTAGGGTCACGTTCAAAACGGATATCACGGTTGGTGATAATACCACACACCTTGCCGTCGTTATCCAATACCGGGAAACCTGAGAAGCCGTGCTCTGCAGCCAGCGCATGCATCTGTGCCAGAGTCGTCTCAGGGCTTACTGTCAAAGGCTCCTGCACCACACCTGCTTCAAAACGTTTCACACGCCTGACTTCGGCGGCCTGTTCATCAGGTGTCATGTTTTTATGAATAACACCGATGCCGCCCTCCTGAGCCAGCGCAATGGCTGTGCCCGATTCGGTTACGGTATCCATGGCAGCTGAAACCACCGGAATGTTCAGACGGATCTTTTTGGTTAGTTGTGCAGAGGTATCAACCCCGCGTGGCATGACGCTGCTTGCCTGTGGCACCAGCAGCACATCGTCAAAGGTTAGTCCCTCACCCAGCATCTGCTCATTCATGCGATTGTTACCTCCGAAATCCGTATAAAAAGAGGGCGGCATGATAACGGAACAACCGGCATCCCGAAAGAAGCGATCAAAACCCCGATCTCAGATCAGGCGTCATCCTCTTCGAAAACCTCTGGTTGAGCCCCTTCCTGCGCAGTAGCACAGTGTGGGCAGAAGAGATAATCCGGTGCTATACCGTGTTTACAGGAGCTGCACTTGGCAGAATGATTAATCATTCGACCCACTTTCACAGAAATCACCGCCGTCACCATCGCAAACATACAGATACCGGACATGATCAGGCTTGCCGCCAACATTTTGCCGACTGCAGTTTGCGGGACAAAATCACCGTAACCCACCGTACTCATGGTCACCAGCGACCACCATGTTCCTTCAAATGCGTTGGAGTAAGTCTCCGGCTCAAGGATATAGATCATATTGCCTACCATCACAGAGATCAGGCCGATAGTTCCCAGTACACCCATAAGCAGCTTCAGTGAACCTCTGAGTGAGGCAAACAGGGAACGAACAACGGGGAATGAGATCGCCACCCTGATCACACGTGCCAGACGCAGCAGACGCACCAACACAAATGAGTCACCCACAACAAACAGTGGCAACACCGTAATCAGATCTACAACACCGTTAAAACTGAGTATGTAATGCTTACGGTTGCGCGCCGAATAAACCCGCAACACATATTCAAGTGCAAAGGCGTAGAGCACCCAGCGCTCAAACTCATGAATCTGCTCACCCCACTGCGCATTATAGGCTTCAACAGTGTTAACCATGGAGCCAATCACCACAATCATAATCAGAGCAAGCATGCTCCAGTTGGTGATGCGCCCGGCCAGCGTACGCGTATCAAAAAGCAGCTCATTGAGCACTTTGCGCAGCCCCGTCAGGTGCAGGTGATGGTCATCATGTTCCTTCAGATCCTTGATATGCATATGATTTAACCCCTATTTCTTAATCACACCAAAAAATTAGCAAGAAGTTCGCCAAAACTCTAGGGAAAGGGCTTATCTCCCCCAAATGGGGGACAACAGGAGCAGCGCTCCTCTCTTGCGCATACAGTGTTTGACAACCACCACCCCCAACTTATAATGCGCCGCCCTTGCACGGCAGACCACCTTGAAAAAGGGGTCATCGTAACACTCGCAAACATGGAGAAAATTTTTATGCGTACTTGGACTGTTCGCCCCGGCGATATTGAACGCAAATGGTATATTGTAGATGCCAATGATCTTATTCTGGGCCGTCTGGCTACTCAGGTAGCAACCGTTCTGCGCGGCAAGCATCGTCCGCAGTACTCGCCCGAAGCTGACTGTGGTGACCATGTTATCATTATCAACGCTGAAAAAATTGCTGTTACCGGCAATAAAGAGAGCGCCAAAACCTATTATCGCCACACCCGTTATGCCGGCGGTCTGAAAAGCATCACGCTGGAAAAACAGCGCGAGAAATTCCCGGAGCGTATTCTTGAGTTGGCTGTTAAAGGTATGATGCCAAAGGGTCCTTTGGGCCGCGCTATGCTGAAAAAACTGAAGGTTTACGCTGGCAGCGATCATCCGCATGCCGCTCAGCAACCTGAAGTAATGAAACTGAATTAAGAGGAACATAAAGATGGCAGAGACAATGTATCGCGGCACTGGTCGCCGTAAACGTAGCGTAGCCCGTGTAATCATCCAGTCCGGTAAGGGCAATGTACTGGTTAACGGTCGTGAAGTAGAAAACTACTTCCCGGTTGAGATTGTTCGTCAGCAGGCACTGCTGCCACTGACTGCAAATGATCTGATCGGCCGCATTGATGTTCGTGTTAACGTCTTTGGCGGTGGCACTTCAGGCCAGGCTGGCGCAATTCGCCACGGTATCGCTCGTGCTCTGCTCGAATATGATGCTGGTCTTCGTCCTGCACTGAAAGCTGCTGGTTTCCTGACCCGTGACTCTCGTAAGGTTGAGCGTAAGAAGGCAGGCCTTAAGAAAGCACGTCGTGCTCCACAGTTCTCCAAGCGTTAAGTTTCGCAAGAGACATTTTAATAGGGAAGGCATTGCGCCTTCCCTTTTTTTTTGCATTTTTTGTATCCTGCTATATGCCGATGGTTGGCAACGCCCTGTCAGACGATAGGTTAAGCCCTGATCGCTGAGCCCATCACAGATGCCGATTCCATCACCACACCTATGGAGAACCACTTTGACCATATCCGTTTATGAACCTGTACGTTTCAGCAGCCCGGAGTATCTCGCGGTTCTCGATGATAGTGAATCCACAGCACAACTCTCTCTGCCGGCCTCCTGCAAAGAGGCGATGCAATGCCAGGGTGAAGCTGGTTACCCGCATGAGATATGTGGCCTGCTGATTGGCAGCATCACAGAACATGGCTGGATGATCGCGGAAGTCAGGCAGGTTGATAACCTTAACAGCGAGCGGGCAGCTGATCGTTTCGAGCTTGATCCGGCAGCCTACCAGCGCATTGACCGTGAACTGCGTGGTTCTGGCCATGAGATCGTTGGCGTCTATCACTCCCATCCTGACTGTCCGGCAAAACCTTCACCGACCGATCTTGGCAGCGCATGGGAAGGTTTCGCTTACCCCATCATCAGCATCTGTGACGGCAAAGCTGCCGATCTTCGCTGCTGGTCTGTCAATGATAGTGGCGATCGCTTTCAGCAGAATCCTGTTGTGGCTGCTGCATGAACGCCTGCTTAAAAGCATCCATCCTGCTGCTCTGCGCAGCCCTGCTCGGAGCCTGTAGCATCCAGAAATCTGGCCAGGAATCAGCAAAGCTTGAATCTGAGAGAGCAGAAAAGAAGCAGCAGCAACAGATAGCGCAGATGGATCCCCAGTTTCTCTATCTGGCAGCTCAAAATGCACTCAAAGATGGCAACCGCCTTCTGGCAGTGAAGTTCCTCACCTCTCTTGTCGAGAAAGACCCTGAGGCTATTGAACCACAGATCCAATTGACCAGCCTTCTCTTGCAGCTGGGCAAGAGCGATGATGCAGAGAAACAGATTGCGCTGCTGCTCAAAAAAGAGCTTAAAAAAGATGACCTGGAGAGACTGCTACTGACTCAGGCTCGCATGAAGGTGAGCAAAAACCTGCAGGATGAGGCGCTCGCCCTTCTTGATGAGCTGTTCAAAGAGAACCCTGCCAACCTGCCCGGCCGTGACCTGCAGGCGCGCATCCTCTCCGGTCAGAAGCGTTTTGATGAGGCACTGACTGCTATCAATGAGGCAATCCTTATCGAAGAGCTGCCCGAATTCCGTCTTCTGCAGGCGCAACTGCTGCTCAAACAGAACGACAGCAAAGCCGCCAGGGTATCACTGCAGCGCATGCGTCTTCTGGCCCCTGAAAATGATACTGCTGTACTGCTACTTAGCAGCATCGCCCTGAATGAGGATGATAGCAACAGCGCCGAGAAGGAGCTGCGTGATTTCCTCAATGCCTATCCGCATGCCATCCGGGTGGGGCACGCCCTTGGTAAAGTGCTCATTGAGGAGAACCGCATCGCAGAAGCGATCATGATCTATCGTGATCTGGTCAACCAGAGTGGTCAGAACCCGGAAATCCTGAAAACGCTTGGCATGCTCTATTTCCGCTATAAGGATTTTGAGAAATCAGAAGCCACCTTCAGAAAGCTGCACCAAAACAGTCCTGACGATCAGAGCCGTTTTTACCTCGCTGCCAGCCTTGAGGCACTGGAGCGCCCTGATGAAGCAAAACCGTTTTATGAGCAGATCGATCCGAAAGGGGCAATGGGAGATGCTGCACAGATACGTCTGGCTGGCATGGATTTCACAAAGGATGATCTGAAAAGTGCTTTAACACGACTGCATCGTGTTCTGGAATCCAAACCGTCCGACACCGAAGCCCATCTGATGCGCTCAGCCATTCGCCTGACCCAAAAGCAGTATAAGCTGCTGATTGAGGAGACCCGTGACCTCTCTGCAATGGACAAGGTGCATCCGCAACTGCTGTTTAACCGGGCTGTCGCTTTTGATCACCTGAAACAGTATGACCAGCTTGAGGTGATGCTCTCACAACTGCTCACCCACTCCCCGAAACACTCTGAGGCGATGAATTTCCTCGGTTACAGCTATGCCATTCAGGGCATTGAACTGGATAAAGCCGAAAAACTGATCCTTAAGGCGCTGGATCTGAAACCGGATGATGGTTACTACCTTGATTCTCTGGCATGGGTCTACTTCCAGCGTGGCGAATTCAAGAAGGCACTGACCACCCAGAACAGAGCCCTCAAACAGATCAGTGATGACGCCATCATGTTTGAACATCTTGGTGATATACTGTGGAAAAATGGCGATCAGCCTGCTGCCCGTAAGGCATGGGAAAAATCACTGCAGATGAATAGTGAGAATGCCGATAAGCTCAATAATAAAATTCAACACGGCCTGGATAGCGACTGATGTTTGCAGCGGCCAGATCTCGGTTCAGCTCTCTAGCGCTGTTGTTAATCTTCACAGCTATGCTGACATCGGCATGTGTTAAACAGCCTGTTACAACGACTGAAAAAACATCTATCGGCCCCTTCAGCAACTTTACAGCCCGGCTTATTGTCATCGAACCCAAGCGCCGCTGGCAGGTGATGCTGCAGTGGCATGCCGACTCCCCTGACAGGGGCGATGTAAGACTCACCCATGCCGCTACCGGCACCGTCATCGAACTGCGCTGGCTTGATGATCAGATGCAGCTTCGCAGCACGCAGTCCCGGATGTGGGAACCCATCGAAGCAGTACAACTGGGCAGTCAGGGTATCGTTATTCCTCCGCAACAGCTGGCCTCTATTCTACTGGGTCAGATGCCCGGCCATTTCATCAACAAGCAAGAGGGGCTCTGGGAGAGCAGAGCATCCGGCAACCCGATTCGCCTGCAGTGGACCCCGTCACTACATAAACTGACCATGACTGACATTAAACATGGGCGCCGGGCAACGATGCTGATTCAACCATGAAACTGAGGCTTCCGGCACCGGCTAAAATTAACCTGCACCTGTTTGTTACCGCCATTCGTAAGGATGGCATGCATGAACTTGATACCAGTTTCGCCTATACAGATATCTGTGATGAATTGGAGATAGAGCTTTGTGACGAATTGAGAGTCAGCTGCTCTAATCCAGATCTCTCAGGCGAAAAGAATCTGGTGCATAAGCTGCTTGCAGCTTTTAGAGAGAGATATGAGATCAGACAGGGACTCGCCGTGCATATCATTAAAAAGATTCCTGCGCAGGCCGGCTTGGGTGGCGGCTCCTCCGATGCAGCCACCGCGCTGCTTGCAGCCAACCGGTTATGGCATGCAGATATTCCGCTGCAAGAACTGATTACTTTTGCAGCGCCCTTCGGTGCTGATATCCCCTGCTTCCTGTTTGGTAAGAGCAGCCAGGCGCACGGCATTGGTGAAAAGCTATATAATTACCCGCATTCACTGCCTGAAAAGGCGCTGCTACTGGTCTGGCCGGATGCAGGCCTCTCCACCGCCGAAGTATTCCGACACTTTGATCATCAGGTTCATAGCGGGGATCGCACATTGACCCCGTCAGAGGGGCTGGATACCATCCGCCGCGATTCAAGCAGCCTTGGGAAAAATGATCTCCAGGGCAGCGCATGCAGCCTGAGTCTGGAGGTGTCGCAACTGTTGCAAGCGTTGCGCAAACATTCAGAGACAGTATGGATGAGCGGAAGTGGCTCGACATCTGTTGCCCTGTTCGATGATCCGGAGCAGGCAAGCGCCGTGGCAGAGCATCTAAAGATGCAGAACCCGGCCTACTGGACGTTTGTCGGCAGCATGCAGCAGAAACATCCGCTTGATGAGAAATATTGGGACGTAGCCAAGCGGTAAGGCAGCGGGTTTTGATCCCGTCATGCGCAGGTTCGAATCCTGCCGTCCCAGCCAGTTTTTAGCAGAACCCGATAAAGTAAACGATCATCGCTTACACTATCGAACAGAGGAGTGATCTCACCATGTACGAGAAACTGCGGCTTTTTTCCGGCACCTCCAATCCACCGCTTTCACAGGCAATCTGTGAACACATCGGCAAACCTCAGGGTGAGATCTATACCCAGCGCTTTTCCGATGGTGAAATCTTCATCCAGGTCAAAGAGACCATCCGAGGTCTGGATGCGTTTTTTATCCAGAGCACATCTTCTCCTGCCAACGACAATCTGATGGAACTGCTCATCTTCATTGATGCAGCCAAACGCGCCTCAACACGCAACATCTGTGCAGTCATCCCCTATTTCGGTTATGCCCGTCAGGATCGCAAAAGTGCAGGCCGCACACCGATCTCTGCCAAGCTGGTTGCCGACCTGATCTCGCGTGCAGGCGCAACACGCGTATTAACACTCGATCTGCATGCCACCCAGATTCAGGGGTTTTTCGATATCCCGGTTGATAACATCTTTGCCATTCCGCTATTCGGCAAGGATATCGAAGAGAAAAATGAAAACATGGAAGATGTGATCATCGTATCTCCAGACGTCGGTGGTGTGGTTCGTGCCCGTGCGCTGGCCGGTCGCCTGCATGTCGATATGGCCATTGTAGATAAACGTCGTCCTGCTCCAAACGTTGCCAAAGTGATGAATATCATTGGTGATATTGAAGGTAAACACTGCATCCTGATTGATGATATGGTTGATACTGCCGGCACCCTCTGTGGTGCTGCTGAAGCGCTGCTTGAGCGTGGTGCAACCAAGGTGAGCGCTTACGCATCTCACGGTGTCCTCTCAGGACCTGCTGCTCAGCGCCTTGCCGAGTCCAACCTGCATGAACTGGTGATTACTGACAGCATCCTGCAACCTCAGAAGATTCTCGATACCGGCAAAGTGCGTAGCATCTCCATCGCCCCGTTGATGGGTGAAGCGATCACCCGCATTTACGACGCCCGCTCGATCAGCAGCCTCTACGAGGACTGATTCCTAGAAGCGGCATCTCACAGATGCCAACATGACGGGAAGCCGATGAACCTGATCCACATTCATGCCCAAACTATTGAGCATCTCTACGCTGCGCTGAACCGGATCGGTCTTCTCGATGGTGTTCTGAACAGTGGCTTCCTGCGTGCCCCCTACTCCGATGCCGAAACGGCTGCGATCAGCTATATCCAACAGACCGCGACCACAGCAGGGCTTAACTGCCGATCTGATGCTGTCGGCAACCTGATCGTTGAAACACCCGGCTCCTTTTCAACATGGATTGAAACAGGTTCTCATATCGACACTGTTCCAGGCGGTGGTAATTTCGATGGTACCGCAGGTGTAGTGGCCGGCCTTGCAGCACTATTAGCCATCCACAAATCCGAAACTGTTTTAAAACACGGACTTCGTCTGCGCATATGGCGCGGAGAAGAGTCTGCCACCTTTGGTGTCACCTCCATCGGTTCAAAAGCTGCATTTGGCGAACTTGATGCATCGGCACTTGATCAGACCTATGAGGGAAAAACACTTGCTGATGCCATGCTTGAGCAGCAGGCCGATCCTGAATTTATTCGCTTAGGAAAACCTGCAATGGATGATCATGAACGTGATGGCATTGCCGCTTTTTTTGAATTGCATATTGAGCAAGGCAAAGTGCTCGAATGCAGTGACACTGATATCGGCATCGTCACTGCCATCCGCGGCTCCAGACGCAGCTGGGTCAATCTTCACGGTACCTTCGACCACTCCGGTGCCACGCCGATGGGGACTGAATTCAGGCAGGATGCCAATCTGGCTATGGCATATACCATGGTCGAACTCGATCAGTTGATTGGGCAAGCCAATAATGATGGCGCTGATCTTGTGCAAACCGTGGGCCTGATCAATCCGTCTCAACAATCCGGTTTCAGCATGCCTCTTCGTGATAATGCCCTCACCAAAGTAAGTGGCGCAGCCTGCTTCTCTTTTGAAGTGCGCGGCTGTGATGCGCAGAGCGTGAACAGCTACTGTGATCGTGCTTTTGCGCTGATTCATGACACGGCCAATAGATTTGGGGTCAGCGTGGAGATCGATACATTCTCTGATCAAGCTGGTATTCCAGCACTGAATTCTGATCTTCAGAACTTAATGGCCGAAACCAGCCACGCACTAAACCTCAAGCACATCACTCTGCCTAGCGGGGCATGGCATGATGCTGGAACTGTAGCCCGACAAGTGAGGGGTGATGGCACAACTATTCCCGTCGGCATGATCTTTATCCCATGTCGTAACGGCATCAGCCATTCGCCTGATGAGCAGAGCTCTCCCCAGCAGATTGCCAAAGGGGCATCCCTGCTCGCTGCAATGATGTCAGAACTTGCCTGCTTGAGCTGAACCCATTCAACCTAACCCACCTTGCTGATCGAAAAACACCTGCTAACCTTAAGGTAGAAAGTTGATTTCATTTCATGAGGGGGGGGGGATTTGTGATGGCTATCTTTTCAGAACAGCAACAGCTGGATGCTGCCCGTCAGCTGTTCACGTTGCTGGCCCCGCAGCTCAATCGACGCATATCGGTACAACTATGGGATGGCTCACTGATACCACTGGGGGAAAATAGCGATCCGGACTATTTCATCGCCATCTCAGGAGCGGGGGTTCTTGGCTCACTGATGCGCAAACCCAGCTATGAGAACCTTCTGTTTCACTACGCCAATGGAACTATAGAAATTCATGGTGACCTGATCAATTTCGTTAATCTTGCTCGCCAAAAGCAGCCGCGTGATCGCAGTAAACGGCCTGGGCGCCTGCAACTGCTCAAAACAGCTTTCCCGCTCCTCTTCGCACCCACTGACAAAATTGAAGTGCAGCACAGCTACAACAACGATGCAGTAGGACGCAAAGAGTCTCGCAGAAAGAACATGGACTTCATTCAGTTCCATTACGATATCAGCAACGAATTCTACGCACTCTTTCTCGGCAAGGAGATGCAGTACTCATGCGGTTATTTCACTGATCCAAATAACTCCATTGATCAGGCTCAGTTTGACAAACTGGATATGATCTGCAAAAAACTGCGGCTGAAAGCGGGTGATAAGTTTCTCGATATTGGCTGTGGCTGGGGAGGTCTGGTCTGCCATGCAGCCCAACACTACGGTGTCCAGGCGCACGGCGTGACGCTGTCAAAAAAACAGTTCGATTTTACCACCGAGAAGATCAAACGACTTGGCCTGCAAGATCAAATCACTATTGAGCTTAAGGATTATGAGAAGCTGGAGGGTAGCTTTGACAAGATCTCCAGTGTCGGCATGTTCGAACATATCGGCATCGATAATATGGAGAAATATTTCAAGAAAATAAATTCGTTGCTGCGTGACCGCGGTATTCTATTGAACCACGGCATCTCAAGGCACGCTAAACCGTCAACAAGAGCCGGCAAAAAGATCAGGAGAGAGCGGCGTCTACTACTCAAATATATCTTCCCGGGCAGCGAGTTGGATAATGTTGGTCACACCATCGATATGATGGAGATAAGTGGTTTCGAGGTGCACGATATGGAGGCGTGGCGGGAACATTACGCGCTCACCTGCCAGCACTGGTATCGCCAACTGATGCAGCGCAAAGATGAGGCGATCGCTCTGGTTGGTAAGGAGAAGTTCAACATGTGGACGCTCTATCTGGCCGGAGTAGCCATTGGTTTTACCGACGGCTCCATGCATATCTGTCAGGTCGTAGCAAGCAAGCGCGCTTCCAAAGGCCCCTCAGGAGTGCCGCTCACCCGTGCTGACCTCTACAGGTAATTCGCTACCCGAAATAGCTGTCTGCTGCCTGCTGCGTGGCATCCATGGCCTGCTGAACACGCTGCAGAGCTTCATCATCACCATCGGCTGTCACGTTCACAGCCTCACCATAGACAATCACACCCGCAGTAAAGGGCTTGGGAATATAGAAGTGATCCCATGATGAAGTGATGCGCCACTGCCGTTTGGTTGCCCAGATAACCGGGCGAATCGGCAGCCCGGTCTTTTTAGCCAGCTGAATCGTTCCGAGCTGTACCTTCTCGCGTGGCCCCTTGGGGCCATCCGGTGTAATGCCGAAATCACAGTTTTCTCTCTGGAAAGTGCGCACCATCTGCAGTAGTGCTCTGGCCCCTCCTCGCGTGGAAGAGCCGCGTATGGTTCTGAAACCCTGCAGGTGCAGTGTGTCAGCAATATAACCGCCATCGCGATGTTCGGAGATCAGTGTATAACCACGACACCCTTTCAGAGCGACCCCCATCATCAGGATACGAGCATGCCAGAAGGCGAAGATATGGCGTTCTGGATCAGCCGGATCGTAAGCATCACCCACTCGCTGCCAGCGAATGGTATGCGACAGAAATGCGATGATCAGCTTGATCAATCGCGGCACCAGCCAAATCAACAGTCTCTCTTTCATCCGCTTTTGCATGCCTCCCAAAATTTCGATTTCACACTCAGCCCTAAACTTATCACCAATCATCGGCTGAAGTTAGACTCTTCTCATCACAGCAATGGATCTGACTGCCATATTAATATCTGGAAACGTAAAAAGGCCTGACTTACGCCAGACCTTGATTACTTCGCTTCTAACCCGAATCGGGTTACTTCATGGCAGCCGCAGCGGCATCAACGGCATCGGAAGATTTTTCACTAACGACTTCTGCTGCTTCAGTTGCCACTTCAGCAGTGGCATCAACAGCATCAGAGGCAGCTTCACTGACAACCTCGGCTGCATCAGAGGCAACTTCAGAAGCGGCATCCACAGCTTTAGAAGCAGCCTCGCTCACAGCTTTTGCTGCATCAGTTGCAGTTTCAGAAGCTGCATCCATAGCATCGGAAGCCGCAGCCGGAATCGCTGTCTCTGCAGGTTTTTCATTTGAACAGGCTGCTAAAGAGAGTGTAACTACAGCAGCGATAGCTATGACTATGGTATTCAACTTCATTGGATTATTCTCCTTATTACAACTGTTCAATCGCCCATTAAAGGGCAGCTCATACAGTGTTGCAGCACATATTAGTCAATCAACTCCATTACTTCCACAAAGCCTGTAGTCATTGAACTCCCATTCCATACTTCCAGACAGACTATTCCTGACGAAAACTCGGGGTTGTTGCATCATGCATAGCCATCCACAATCTAAGACATGTTTCATATCATTGATGATGAAATCATCCTGTGTGAGCTGGCGGTAGAACTACTCACCTCTGCAGGCTATCAGGCGACAGCTTTCTCAAATCCGCTTGATTACATCGCATATCTCCACAGTGAGAATTATGTCTCTCCCATAGCCATCTTTACTGATGTCCGTATGCCTGAGATGAGTGGACTCACATTAATCGATAAAATTCATGCGAAATATCCTCAACAGAAAATCGTAGTGACCTCTGGTTACGATGAAGGCCAAGACGCCTACGAAAAGAAAATATGCCATTTCTTATCTAAGCCATACCATCCGGAAAAATTCATCGCTATCGCAAGCTCCATCGTTCGATGTGTTGATGAACAAGGCTCGGCTGTGAATACGACGTGTAAAAATTTAACGGCTAAAGCTCATCTGGATGCATGGCAATGCCCACTGCAGTGCACGCGGTGTGACGGAAGAACGCCTACTCCTGAGTAATTTAAGATCAAAAGCGATGGCGTTGATCTCTACAGCAAGGGGGGCAACGCACGAAACAGTTCAAAAAGAAGCAGCAGCGAGATGATCACCGTCAGGCAGGTGAACAGCACCAGTTTCCTGCCATAACCATTGAGCTTGCTTATCGGAGGCAGGGACTCTTTATAGCGCCGGCACTGCTCTTCGGACATCTCAATCATGAACAGTCTCTTAGGCCCGAAACGGATATAGACATAGAGCCCAAAAGCGCTATTCATGGTCAGTAGCAACGTCATGATCATGACTGTTTGTACTGTCATCTCAAATTCCACTGCCAGATTTTATTCTAATCAACACCTGCTCCCACCAATCCATTCAGCCGCCAACTCTCAACGTATAGCCGAAACCTGTATAGCCCCAATAGAGGGGAGACGATGAATTGGACTTTTATGATGCAATGCATAGAGTGCGCGCCCGCGTTGAAAACCTGTATCAACGCCGCCGTCACGGGATAACCCGACGGTGTATTTTTGGAGGATATACTATGACTGATTTTGTTGTTGAAGCTGAGCTTCGTGAAGAGACTGGCCGCAGCGCCGCACGCCGCATGCGCCGTGCTGGCAAACTGCCCGGCATTATTTATGGCGGTGACAAACCTGACCTGCCAATCACCATGGACTATAACACTGTTTCCAAGCTGTTGAATCAGGAAGCATTCCACACTTCCATGCTGGAAGTAAAAGTAAAAGGCTCACGCGGCAAGAACACCGTTCTGCTGAAGGATTCCCAGTATGATCCTCTGAAAGACACTGCTACACACCTTGATTTCATGCGTGTATCTGCTGCAGATAGCATCACTATGGAAGTTCCAGTGATTGCCATCAACTTCGAAACATGCCCGGGTGTTGCTCAGGGTGGCATGGTCGCTCTCATTCGCCACGCGCTGGAAGTTACCTGCCGTGCTGACTCTATTCCTGAGAGCATCGAAATCGACTGTACCGGACTTGAGATGGGCGCTACTGTGCACATCGAAGACGTCACGCTGCCAGAAGGCGCGGAAGTCCATCACGATGTTAACTTCACCATTCTGAACATCGCCCCACCTAAGGCAGCAGAAGCTGAAGAAACCGAAGAATCTGCAGAAGCAGTAGTAGAAACAGAAACAGAAAACGGCTCAGCAGAGTAAAGCTTAAATGAAACTGCTTGTCGGCCTGGGTAATCCGGGTAGCAAATACGAGCAGACGCGCCATAACATCGGCTTTCGTTTTCTCGATCTGCTGGCGAAATCGGAGGGGCTGCGCTTTGACGCAGCCCCTCGTTTTCATGCCGAGACTTGCATATGGAACCGCTCACCCAGTCAGCGCGTTCTACTGATCAAACCCCAGACGTTCATGAACCACAGCGGCGATGCCGTTGGTGCTCTGGCCCGTTATTATCAGGTGGATGACGAGGATATCTTCGTTGTTTATGATGATCTTGATCTACCCAGCGGCAAACTGCGCATCAAACAGGGTGGTGGCCACGGTGGCCACAACGGGCTGAAGTCGCTTAACGCACATCTGGAAACGCCTGAATACACGCGTATCAAAATCGGTATCGGTCGCCCGCCTCATGGCGATGTCACTGCGTGGGTACTGGGCAAACCCGATGAGGGTGATCGTGCTGATGAAAACCGAATCTTTGCAGCCCTGCTCGAAGAGGCAGGAACCCTGCTCGATGGCCAGTCAGACACTGCAGCCAATCGCATTCATATCGCACTACGTGCGGGTGAGGCGTAAGGAGGAGAGCGTGAGGCATAAATTCACTTCTTCTTCCCCTGACACCCTGCCCCTAACTCCTTACGAGGTAATAACATGGCACTGAGCATCGGAATTGTAGGTCTTCCCAATGTAGGTAAATCGACATTGTTTAACGCACTTAATGGTGGCGGCGCAGAAGCGGCCAACTACCCATTCTGCACGATTGATCCGAATGTCGGCATTGTACCAGTGCCGGACAAACGCATTGATGCACTCTCTGCCATCGTCAAACCGCAGGCGATCCAACACGCCATCGTTGAGTTTGTAGATATTGCCGGACTCGTGGCCGGTGCTGCCAGTGGCGAAGGGTTAGGTAATAAATTCCTCGCCAATATTCGCGAATGCTCTGCTATTGCTCACGTGGTACGCTGCTTTGATGATGAAAATGTAACCCATGTTGCGGGTAAGATTGATCCGCTCTCCGATATCGAAATTATCGACACCGAGTTGATGCTCAAGGATATGGATGGCATTGAGAAAAGCTTAATCCGCATCGAGAAGCTGGCGCGCACAGGCGACAAGGATGCCAAACTGCAGGCTGAAGTGTTCAAAAAGGTAAGCAAGGGGCTGGAGGATGGCACACCCGTCCGTCGTCAGGGTTTAAGTTCTGATGAGCTGGTTAAGATCAAAGAGCTCTGCCTGCTGACCGCCAAACCGGTCCTCTATGTGGCCAATGTTGATGATGGCTCACTGCCCGATGGTAATGCCTATGTCGAAAAGGTGCGTGAGTTTGCAGCTCAGGAGGGTGCCGGTGTTGCCGTTGTATCCGCCCAGATCGAAGCTGAATTGATTGAGATGGATGAGGAGTCACAGACAGAGTTTCTGGCTGATCTGGGACTGTCCGAGCCCGGCTTAAATACCGTGATCCGCGAGGCATACACACTGCTCGATCTGATCTCCTATTTCACAGCCGGAGTAAAAGAGGTGCGTGCCTGGACTATTCATCGTGGTGATACCGCACCCAAAGCTGCGGCAGTGATTCACAATGATTTTGAAAAAGGTTTTATTCGTGCCGAGACTATCGCATATGAAGATTATGTTAGCCTTGGTGGCGAAGCCAAAGCCAAAGAGGCAGGCAAAATGAGGCTTGAAGGAAAGGAGTACATCGTCAAGGATGGCGATGTCATGCACTTCAGATTTAATGTATAATCCGAGCATAGACATAGGGGAGAGTTAAACATGGACATCACAAAAATTCCTGCCGGCAATAATGCGCCAGATGATATCAATGTAGTTATCGAAGTACCTCAGCATGGCGATCCGATCAAATACGAACTGGATAAAGAGTCCGGCGCCGTTTTCGTAGATCGTTTCATGCACACCGCCATGCACTATCCGTGCAACTATGGTTTTATACCCAATACCCTCTCTGATGATGGTGACCCGGTAGATGTGCTGGTGGTCTCTCAGTTCCCTCTTATTCCAGGCTGCGTGATCAACTGCCGTCCTATTGGCGTACTACAGATGGAAGATGAAGCGGGCATGGATGCTAAAGTGCTGGCAGTACCTGCGGAAAAGTTAAAACCTGTGAATTGTCGTGTTCATGGTCCTGAAGATCTGCCCTCCTTCCTGACTGCTCAAATTCGACACTTCTTTGAGCACTACAAAGATCTCGAAAAAGACAAGTGGGTGAAAGTAACAGGCTGGGGTAATGCTGAAGCAGCCAAGAAGGAGATCACGGATTCCATTGCCAATTACAAGGCTGAAGCTTGACGGTTTCGTTTTAAAACTTCATAAAGGTGGCTGAGCAATCAGCCACCTTTTTTTATGGCTATTCAAAATGTCGACAGGGAGGTTCTAATGATCACAACTATGATTCCGATCATATTTGGCATGTTGGGACTGGCCTGCGCCTGGTACATCTATCTGGCCGTTAAGCGATTCCCCGCAGGCGAGGGTAAAGTCACCGAAATCGCGGCCGCCATTCACCTTGGTGCCATGGTCTTCATGCGGCGTGAATATACAATTCTGGCCATCTTTGTAACCGTCGTCGCTTTCGCCCTCTTCGTCAGCCTGGGCAGCCATACCATGATTGCATTTCTGGTCGGTGCCGCCTGCTCAGCGATGGCCGGCTACTTTGGCATGTTTGCTGCAACCAAAGCCAATGTACGCACAGCCGTAGCCGCCCAGCATGAGGGTGCAGGCACAGCCTTGACCATCGCTTTCTTCGGCGGCTCAGTCATGGGACTTACCGTTGCTTCACTCGGCCTGCTGGGACTTGGCACCCTCTACCTCTTTTTCGGTGGTGACCCTGCCACGGCACACGCCATCCACGGCTTCGGTATGGGTGCCTCATCCGTTGCCCTTTTCTCACGTGTCGGTGGTGGCATCTTCACCAAAAGTGCTGATGTCGGTGCCGATCTGGTGGGTAAGATTGAAGCGGGAATACCTGAGGATGATCCGCGTAATCCCGGTGTGATTGCCGATAATGTCGGTGATAATGTCGGTGATGTGGCTGGCATGGGCTCGGATATCTTCGAATCCTACTGCGGTGCTATCATTGCAACGATCGCTATGGCCTCAACGCTGGCAGCAGACATTCTTGATCCATTGGGCGCACAGCAGTCACTGATGTTTCTGCCGCTGGCGCTCGCCTCTACCGGCCTGATCTGCTCGATCATCGGCATTGGACTGGTCAAAATGTTATCAGCCCATCAGGCAGAGGCTGCCCTGCGTACCGGCACCATTGGTGCCACACTGCTGTTTATTGCCGCCTCCTATTTCGTCATCTCACTTAGTGATGTTTCTACCCATGTCTGGGGAGCTGTTATCTCCGGTGCACTTGGCGGTATCGTCATTGGACTTATCACAGAATACTATACCGGCGACCAGCCGGTTCGTGATATTGCCAAGGCTGGTGAAACCGGCCCTGCCACCGTCATCATCTCCGGTCTGGCTATCGGCATGCAGTCGGTGATTATCCCCGTACTGACCATTGCTGCGATCATCTTTATCTCCACGAATCTGTGTGGCCTCTACGGCGTTGGCATTGCTGCTGTCGGTATGCTGGCCACAGTCGGCATGACCATGGCCATCGATGCCTACGGCCCGGTTGCCGATAATGCAGGCGGCATCGCGGAGATGGCAGGCCTTGGTGATGAGACACGTGCTATCACCGACTCTCTCGATGAGCTGGGCAACACCACCGCCGCCATCGGCAAAGGTTTTGCCATTGGTGCAGCAGCCCTTGCTGCACTGGCCATCATCACCGCCTATGTACAGACCGTATCGGCCAATGTCCCCGACTTCAGCCTTGAGCTCTCTCATCCCATTGTGCTGGTCGGTATGTTTATCGGTGCCCTCTTCCCCTTCTGGGTCGCATCCCTGACCATGACAGCTGTCGGAGATGCCGCCTTTGAGATGATCAAAGAGATTCGTAGGCAATTCCGTGAAATTCCCGGATTGATGGAGGGTACAGGAGAACCCGATCATGAACGCTGTATCAGCATCGCCACCAATGCCGCTCTGAAAAAGATGGTACTGCCCGGTGTTCTGGCTGTGGCAGCCCCTGTACTCGTCGGCTTCGGGTTGGGACCAGAGGCACTCGGCGGCATGCTTGGTGGCGCGCTGGTCTGCTGTGTGCTGCTGGCACTGACCATGGCCAATGCCGGTGGTGCCTGGGACAATGCCAAGAAATATGTCGAACAGGGTAATCTCGGCGGTAAAGGTTCAGATGTTCACAAAGCCGTGGTTGTTGGCGATACTGTGGGTGACCCGTTCAAGGATACTTCCGGCCCATCAATGAATATCCTGATTAATGTGATGGCCATCGTTTCTCTGGTGATCGCACCTCTGCTAGGATAGCCCGAATCGGTCTGTTATCAGACCATAATTATCAGGAGTTATAATCATGAGTGATGATCTCAAAGAAAATGTCATGGATACCAACATCTGGCTGCGACTGGTTTTCATGCTGCTGTTTGCCGTGGTATTTGCTGCTACACGTGTGGTACTGGTAGCTGTCATAGCTGTGCAGTTCCTCTGGGTACTATTTACCGCCAAGCGCAATGATAAACTGCTCTCCTTCGGCTCTCAGCTGGCAACCTTTCTCTATCAAATCTACCGTTACCTGAGTTTCAACACCGAAAAACGTCCGTTTCCTTTTGATGATTTCCCATCCGATGAAGCCCTACTGGATGACAATGAAGCTGAGGACGAAGTAGTCGTTGCTGCCGAAGAGGCTCCTGCTGTTGAACCGGAAATTGTCGCAGAAGCAGAAGTCGTTGAAGAGAAGAAGCCAGCACCAAAGCGTAAACCACGCAAACCTGCAGCCAGGAAAGAGGCTGAAGAAGAGAAACCTGCTGACTCCGAACCTGAAATCAGTAGTGAAGAGAAAAAAGATTAACCTGCTACTATCTCAATAAAAAAGGGCGGCCCGAAATCGGTGCCGCCCTTTTTTTATCTCTGATAACTCAAAAACAGAGTAATGTAATGTAACCTCAACCGCCGAGTTCGCGGGTGGCAGCTTCGATATCTCTCTCAAGCTGTTTGAGCAGATCATTGCGCCGCACCGCGTTCACCTCATCTGCAGAGATATAGGGGAGAAAACGGAAGGTAATGGTTCCCGGTTTCTTGATGAAACCGCGTTTGGGCCAGAGGGCTCCGGCATTGTGTGCCATCGGCAAAATGCCAGCCTTCGCCTTCTGCGCCAGAATCACACCGCCTGGTTGATAGTTACCTGTAGCACCCACAGCTGAGCGTGTCCCCTCGGGAAAGATCACCACCCAGCGCTCCTGCTCCAGCATAGCTGTACCATCATGGATCACCTGCTTGATCGCCTCGCGCGGGCTTCCCCTGCGAATGCCGATCGTACCCATCAGTGCCAGCGCCCAACCGAAGAAGGGGATATTGAACAGCTCCCGTTTAAGAATCCATGTGTAGGGCGGCACCAGCATAGGCATAGCCACGGTCTCTGCTGCCGATTGATGTTTGGCCACCACCACACAGGCGTGATCGGGCAGATGTTCCTGCCCCTCAATCACCACTCGAATGCCACAGAGCACCCTCAACAAAAAGAATGTCGTGTTTGACCACATTTTGGCCCATACCCATGAGGCAGAGAAACCAAACGGGCGAAACAGAATCACCAGCAGCGAGAAGAGCGGCGTAAGAATCATAAAACAGGCATTAAACAGCGCTGATCGAATAGCCAGCATCAGCACTCTCCCAAAACAGCATCAACTGCTGTGGCCAGATTGGCAAAAGCCTGAATCTCCGGCATCAACTGTCGTGATTTCTCTAAAATCTTATCAGCATCGCCATATCCACTCTGCACCAGCATGGCAGGAACCTTTGCTGCAAAGGCCGCCTCGACATCACGGATCGAATCACCGATAAACAGTGCATCTTCAGGCTTGTCAGGGAGATTCAGTGCAGCAAGGGAGTCGATCACCATGCCCGGCAGAGGTTTACGGCAAACACAACCATCATCCGGCCCGTGCGGGCAGTAGGCGACATGTGAGATATAACCACCAGCCTGCTCAATCGCCAGCATCATTTTGGCATGGATATCGTTGAATGTATCCCTATCCATCATGCCGCGTCCAAGGCCGGACTGGTTGCTGACAATAGCCAATTTGATTCCTGCGCTGTGCAGGCGTGCAATCGCCTCAAGGGCGCCGGGAATCGGCTGCCACTGCTCGGGGCTTAAAATATAATCGGGCGAATCAAAATTGATCACCCCGTCACGATCCAGCAGCACGGCTTTTGGTCTGATCTGTTTGCCTCTATCCATGCCGGAACAATACGCGCTGCACCGGATAGAGAAAAGCGAAGAACGGTGAAATTATTTTGATGCCATCATTGTATGCATCAATTGACTCAACTCTTGAATCGCCACCGGTTTATTCAGCAGCTCAAAGTTATCGAACTGATCAACCTCTTCACTACGTCCAGAAAAGTCGTAACCGGTCATCAGAATGACTGGAATGTCGCTATTGAGCTTGCGAACCTGCTGAATCAGTTCAACACCGCCCATCTCCGGCATCACCATATCCGACAGCAGAATAGCAATCTCATCCTGATGGTCCCGATAGTAATCCAATGCTGCCACACCATTGGCGGCCTCAACCACCAGATAGCCCAGGCTCCTCAGCACCTCAGCCACGGTTTCAAGAATCACCTCATCATCATCCACCAGCAACACCATTTGCCCCGAACCGGCAACCGCCTCCTCTTCGACCTCTCTCTCTTCACTTCGCTGCTCCTGCAGCAATGGCAGGTAGATGTGCATGGTTGTGCCCTGCCCTGCTTCACTATCAATCTCAAGCACACCACCGTGTGTCTGCACTGCGCCATATACCATCGCCAGACCAAGGCCGGTTCCCTTACCTACCCCTTTGGTGGTGAAAAACGGTTCAACCACCTTATCGATCAGATCCGATGGAATGCCACAGCCACTGTCCTGTACAGAGAGATGCGCCAGCTGATCACCTTTCAGCTCAGGATATTTCTGCTGGAATTCCTGCGTGGCTCCATACAGCTCAAGAGATGCTGTGATACAAGGGTTCTCACTATCAGCCACTGCATCACGGGCATTATTCAGCAGGTTCATCACCACCTGCTGCAGCTGGGTGGCATCACCTTTGATAAGCATACTCTGCTCTGTCACCGACTTGCTCACCCTGATGTTCTCAGGGATTGCACTACAGGCAAGTTTCAGCCCCTCTTTAATAAAAGCATTGAGATGGATCGAACGCAGTTCAACCATATCCTTGCGGGCAAAGGTGAGCAGCTGATGTACCATATCCGCAGCCCGGACACTTAGCTTCTCCACCTTCTCCAACTTGTCGGCCACAACAGCAGGCTCATCAATCTTGCGCTTGGCCAGATAGACGTTGCCCTGCAGAGCGGCCAGCATGTTATTAAAATCGTGGGCAATGCCACCGACCAGTGTACCTATCGCCTCCATCTTCTGAGCCTGCATGAACTGCGCTTCAAGCTTCTCATGTTCGGTCATATCCTGTTGCAGGGATACGAAGTGGGTGATCTCACCAGACTCATCGTGAATCGGCGCTACATTCATCAGCGCCGGATAGAAGCTACCATCCTTACGTCGGTCAATAAGCGTACCATGCCAAACCTCTCCCGCAGTGATGGTCTCCCACAACTCCTTATAAAAGGAGGGATCCTGAGCATGACTTTTAAGCATGGATGGCGTTCTTCCAAGCACCTCATCGGGCTGATAGCCGGTAATCTGACAAAAAGCCGGGTTCACATATTCAATCACTGCATTGCGATCGGTAATCAGAATCGCCTCACCAGCCTCACTAATCGCCATTAACAGTTTGCGCTGTTCAGCCTGAGCTTTAACCTGATCAGACAGATCACGAATCATCACAGTCATAATAGTATCATCTTCAACGACAACTTTAGAAATTGATATTTCTACGGGGAACTCTTCACCACTCTTTCGCAATCCAAAAATGCCACTACTTCGGCGATGAATCATTATGTTGGAATTTTCTTTTTTAAAGGCCTCAACACCACGGCTATGCCCTTCTTTAAACTTCTCAGGAATCAATTGATCTACATGTTTACCCAACAGATCAGCTTCTGTGTAGCCAAACATCATCTCAGCCGCTCTGTTAAACAAAATAATTTCCTGATGCTGATTGATGGATACAATCGCATCTGCTGCCATCTCCACAATACTTGAAAAGCGATCTCTACTGGCGATCATCTCCAGCTCTACCAGCTTGCGTTTGGTGATATCCTGCACGGTGCCTACCGAGCGAACTGCTATGCCATCCTCATATTCGGTTTGACACTTCTCTTGTACCCACTTGACTGTGCCATCAAGCATAAGCAGACGATGTTCGATATCATATTCTGTCCTACTCTCAACTGAGGTAGTGTAGGCCGAATTCACAAAATCCAGATCATCAGGGTGTACCCTCTCCAGAAACGTCTCATAGGTATTTACTTCTCCCGGCTCTACACCAAAGATGTAATAGTTCTCATTGGACCAGAAAAGGTTGTTGTTGGTAAGGTCAAGTTCCCAGTGTCCAAGTTGAGCAACCTCTTGCGCAACTTCATGCATTGTCTCTGACTTCTGCAGTGCTTTTGTGGTACGACTCCGTTCAGTGGTATTTTCAAACAGCACGCCAACACACTGCTCAGGAAGAGCAAATGCCTGCACAGCGAAGGTTGATCGCTCAACCCGTTCATCTCCATATTCAACTTCATCAATAGTAAATGGGGTACCTGTTCGTACCACCTCAGCATACTGATGTGGTAATCCAGAGCTGCGAATATCCGGAAATGCCTCATCAATCGTTTTGCCAATCAGCAGCGAAATATCGAAACCTGTAAATTCGGATGAAGCCGGATTATTATCAATCAGACGTAATGAGCTGTCATCATCCAAATCTTCAAGCTGGTACACGTGCAGGCCAACTCTCATATTATTTGCGATGTCTTGATATCTCAGAGTTTCCACTTCTGATTTTAAAGATTTTTCAGACTCTTTGATGGCCTCTTGCCAACGTCTGAAGGAGAACCAGAAAGCAACCAACGAAAAGGATAGAAGTGCCAACAGTGCCTCATCAAGTTGCCACTGCTCATTGCTATGAAGAATATCGTAGCAAACTTCAAACAGGTTCAGGAAGATGCCCGCCGACCATACTGCGGCAACAACTACTGCTGCAATAATCAGGTCGCTTTTATAATTGCTGCCGGTAGCTCGGCTCAACGGGTTAGCCCATTCAATAATAAATGATCACGACTCATTCAACACACTCCTGGAGAAGCTGTTTGTTCATGTACCCATATGTACGAGCAATGATAATGCCAAAAATCACTATCACTGTTATTCACTTGCCATTCTGTTCCTCAGGTACAAAAAAAAGGCCGCTAAAAGCGGCCCTTTTTTTCAATCATTGTTGCTGTTACTCCTGAGAAGCGAACCAGCGTTCTACATCAAGTGCTGCTTTACAGCCTTCACCGGCACTGGTCACTGCCTGACGATAAACCGGATCGGCTACGTCGCCTGCAGCAAACACGCCTTCGACCGAAGTGGCTGTGCTCTTGCCGCGGGTTTTCAGGTAGCCGGTTGCATCCATCTCCAGCTGCCCGCCAAGGAAGCCTGTGTTGGGCTTGTGACCAATGGCGATAAAGACACCATGCACATCCAGTTCACGGGTGGTGCCATCAATAGTTGATTTCAGGCGAATACCGGTCACGCCTGAATCATCACCGAGGATCTCATCGGTCGTACTGCACCATGCCACATCAATATTCTCAGTTGCTAGCAGCTTATCCTGCATAATTTTCTCAGCACGCAGCTCATCACGACGATGGATCAATGTGACTTTATTGCAGAGATTGGCCAGATAGAGCGCCTCTTCCACAGCAGTATCACCACCACCGACCACAGCTACATTTTTACCGCGATAGAAGAAACCATCACAGGTGGCACAGGCAGAAACACCCCGTCCTGCAAAGGCCTCTTCACTCGGCAGCCCCAGATACTGAGCCGAAGCGCCTGTCGCGATGATCAGTGCATCACAGGTGTAGGTGCCGTCATCACCTTTAAGTGTGAACGGAGGTTTGGAGAGATCGGTCTCATTGATATGGTCCCAGATGATCTCAGTGCCGAAACGCTCAGCCTGAGCTTTGAAATCTTCCATCATCTCAGGACCCTGCACGCCATCCTTATAACCCGGATAGTTATCCACATCGGTCGTCGTGGTCAGCTGACCACCGGCCTGCTGCCCCTGAATAACAACAGGGTTCAGGTTGGCACGGGCGGCATAGATTGCAGCCGAATAACCCGCAGGGCCGGAACCAAGAATGATCAAATGATGGTGAACAGAATCAGACATGAAAAACTCCGCAGAAAAAATCGATGATGAAACCTAGCGCAGCCCCCCCGAATCGCAATGACAGAAAATCATTTTCCGCAAGGGCCCAAAGAGCGCAAAGTATTTGAAAGGGGCATTCAACGGCGAATGACAAAGCGGACACCGAGGCTGATCTGTCGCCAACTGCTATATAATATTGATTTTCCTTTGCGAACCTTTGCGCCCTTGGCGGTGCAATCCTCAGATAAGGAAAAGGGTTGCCAGGCCGAGGAACGAGAAGAAACCGACGACATCGGTCACCGTAGTCAGAATCGTGCCTGATGCCAGTGCCGGGTCAATATTCAGCCGTTGCAGAGTAAGAGGAATCATTGAACCGGCAAGACCGGCGGCAAACAGATTGATCATCATCGCCGCAGCAATAATCCAGCCCAGTCTGATACCCAGATCAGGAAACCAGAATGAGGCAATGGTGCCGATCACTACGGCAAAGGTAATGCCGGAAACCAAACCGACCGACACCTCTTTGATCAGCGTACGGCGTGAATTGGCAAAGGTAACCCTTCCAAGCGCAATACCGCGTACAATCACCGTCAATGTCTGGGTGCCGGCAATGCCGCCCATGCTGGCAACAATCGGCATCAACACGGCCAGCGCCACAATCTGCGCAATGGTCGCCTCAAACTGAGCAATGACAAAGGAAGCGGCAATGGCGGTCATCAGATTCACAGCCAGCCAGACACCACGCCTGCGCGCAGTAATGCCGACCGGTTCAGCCAGGTCGTCATCATCCGAAAGTGCTGCCAGTCTAAACATATCCTCGGTTGCTTCTTCCTGAATCACATCGATCACATCATCGGCGGTAATGCGGCCGACAAGCACGCCCCGCTCATCAACAACCGGCAGTGCCAGCACATCATATTTTTCAAAGATGTGCGCCACATCTTCCTGATCCTGTCCGGCAAAAGCACGTGGAAAATCTGCTTTGGCAACCGATGCAACAATCACATCCGGTTCGGAAAACAGCAGCTCGTGCAGTGACAGGACTCCGACCAGAAGATCATCATCATCGACAACATAGACGTAGTTAAGGTTTTCGATCTCCCTGCCAAAGCGGCGCAGCACCTGCAGTACCTTCTCGACCGACCAGTCATCACGCACCTTGAAGAGCTCAGCCTGCATCAGACCACCGGCAGACTCCTCATCATGGATCATGAGTTGTTCGATTTCGCGTCGCTCTGCCGGCTCCAGATGTTCAATGACCTCATCGGCCACCTCTTTATCCACCGCCTGCAGAATATCGGCTGCATCATCGGAATCGAGATGGGCTACAAAATCCTCAACTTCACCGGCCTTGTAATCGGCAAGCAGATCCTCCTGCATACCTTCCGGCAGTTCGAGCAGCACCTCACCCAGCATCTCATCGGGAATATATTCAATCAGGGTATGACGTTCACTATCCTTGCGGCAGGCAAGCAGAAGCTCACCGAGTTCCGAGCCGTGCATCGTCGACAACAGCTCTTCAAGTCGTGACTCATCCCACTTGGCGAGATGCAGTGCTTCCTTGCTGCTTAGCAGTTCCTGACTGTCATCATGGTTATGCACTGCACTCCTCCTCAGTATCTGTTTACAGGGACTAGCGAACAGCGCAAGGCTACACCACTGCCAGTAGCCTTGAAATGGTCATTTATTCATACAGCCCGGTTAAAAGCATATGTACAAAGCTCATCAGATTGCCTACGTTTACGTAGTGCGTATCACTGGACTGAATAGATGAGCAGAACACCCCTGATTCTTATCGTTGATGATGAGGATATCATCCGCAATATTCTCGAAAAGCTGGTTCGGGCGCTGGGCTTTGAAGCTATCTCCGCCGCCAGCAGCAGTGATGCGCTAACCATGATCGAACAGCAGAGACCCGATCTAATTCTGCTTGATATTATGATGCCGGGCTCCAACAGTATGGAGATCATCGAAACAGTCAGGGAGGATCAGAGGCTCAATAAAACAGCCATTGTGATGATCTCCGGTACAGATGATCTCAATGCTATCGCTTCCTTCATCAAAGCCGGTGCCGATGATTTCCTTCTCAAACCGTTTAATGCGACACTGTTCAAGGCACGCATAGTCAATGCGCTGGAGCAGTTATCCATTCATCAGGAGAAACGGGGACTGCTCTCCGCCATCGCTGATGGAAAACTTAAACTGGCTCAGACTGAGAGTAGTCGCGATCAGTTCTGCTCCAAACTCTCTCACGATCTCAATAATGCATTGACCGGCATCATGATGGCAGGCGACCTTCTGCTCATGAGCGAATTGCCGGACAATGTTACAAAAGGTGTTGAAGACATCCTCGAATCGACCGAAGAGATGACCCGGATCATCAAGCAGGCAAGAGATAAAATCTCTCCTCGTTAATGCGTATCTCAGCAGCCTTATAAACTATTTAAGTACGTAGATGATCCAGCCACTTTCCGGCAGGATGCGCGCCCGATGAATGAGAGCAGTCAAGATAAAATCCCGGCCAGATCATCAGCAATGACAGGTCTGGCATGGCAACTGGCCACGCTTGCTCGCAGCGGCAAACTCTCTGTCTGGATCTGCCCCGATCTGCGCAGCTACCGGCAGCTGGCTGAAGAGATTGCCTTTTTCCTGCAGGATGAGCCCGAACTGCTGTGGCGATTCCCTGCCTGGGAAGTACTGCCCTATGATCGTGTGTCGCCGCACCACGCCATCGTTGGACAACGCTTCGCAACGCTTGGTCGACTACTTAACACGCCCAATGCCAATGGTCTGGTGCTTACAGCCCTACCCGCCTGGCTGCAGCGTATCGCACCACCGGAAACCGTAGCTTCCCAAGTCTGGAAACTGGAGGTCGGAGCCCCCTTTGATATCAGCATACTTAAATCACGCTTGAGTGAAGCGGGCATGATCGCCTCCGAACGCGTGCTGGCGGCGGGCGAGTTTGCCGCCCGAGGCGGCTTGTTCGATGTATGGCCTGCCACCGAGACCACCCCGCTGCGCATCGATCTGTTTGGTGATGAGATTGAATCGATTCGCCGCTTCGATCCTGAAACCCAGCGCAGTGGTGAAGAACTTGATCGTTTCACCTCGGTACCTGTACGTGAAGTGATCCTCGACAAAGCCGGGCAGGAGACCTTCGCATCGGCATTCAGGGCACGATTCCCGCAACTGCGCAAACACCCGATGCTCTCCGCAGCCATGGTCGGTCGCCCTCATCCCGGCATTGAGGCGCTGCTGCCACTGGCCTATCCGCATACCGCCCGGCTGCTTGATTACCTGCCAAAAGCGACAGCGATCTATGCTGCCGAAGGGCTTGAACAGCAGCAAATTGCATTTGCCGGACAGGTACGCGCCCAGTTTGAGATGGTCAAAGCCAGTGCCGAACCGAGCATCTCTCCGCAGGAGCTCTATGCCGTTGATACAGCCACCCGCTGCAAAACCCTGCATGGCAAAGCGATTGAGACAGCACCATCCATTACCGACTTCAGTGATCGCAGGCAGCCGCTGCATGCACTTCAGGAGGCATTAGCCGAACGCATCAATGCAGGCTGGTCGATCAGTCTGATTGCCCATGGTCTGGGTCAGCAGGAGCGCATGCTTGAAGCGTGTGCCGGACTGCATCTCCCCATTGCCGAGATGCATCCGCAGCAGGTCAGCAAACAGCAAAAATTGAGCAGCTGCATCGGGTATCTCGATAGCGGTTTTGCCCTGCCTGATAAAAAACTACTGCTGCTCACCGGCCGCGAACTACTCGGCCAGCGCCTGCCACGCAAACGTAGTCATGGCACCACGGTATTGCGTGCAGATATCTTCAACTCTCTTGCAGAATTGCGAGTCGGAGACCCGGTTGTGCATGAGGATCACGGTGTCGGACGCTATCAGGGACTTGAAACGATGGGAGATGCCGATGAGCTGGCTGACTTCATCAAAATCGAATACGCCTCCGGTTCACACGTCTTTGTACCGGTTGAAGAGCTCTCCCGCCTGCACCGTTATACCGGCGAAGAGTCACCCAAACTCAATACGCTGGGCTCAGAAAAGTGGAAGCGCACCCGTGAACGTGTAGAGCGCGATCTACTGGCGATGGCCCATGAGCTGATCGAAGTAGAAGCAGAGCGAACCGGTGCGAGACGTCCGGCAATCGAGCTTAAGGGCGAACTGTTTGATGCCTTTGAAGAGTTTGTCACCCGTTTCCCCTTTGAGGAGACCGATGATCAGGCCGAAGCGATTGATGCGGTGCTGGCTGATCTGGCACTGGACCGGCCAATGGATCGTGTTGTCTGTGGTGATGTCGGTTTTGGCAAAACAGAGGTGGCCATGCGCGCTGCTTTTGTCGTTGCCCAATCAGGACGTCAGGTGGCGATCCTTGCCCCGACCACTGTACTGGCCAACCAGCACTTCTCCAGCTTCAGCGAACGCTTTTCCGGTACCTGTCTGAAGGTAGAGATGATCTCCCGCCTGCAGGGTAAAAAAGAGGTCGATCGTATCCGACAGGGTATTAGCAGTGGTGAAGTTCGCCTGCTGGTCGGTACCCATCGTCTGCTCTCCGAGCAGTTTGAGTTTGCTGATCTCGGCATGGTGATTGTTGATGAAGAGCAGCGTTTCGGTGTAAAACACAAGCAGAAGCTCAAAGCTCTCAACACCGCTGTTGATCTGCTCACCCTTACCGCTACGCCAATTCCGCGCACCCTGCATCAGACCCTTTCGGGCCTGCGTCAGGTTTCGATTATCAGCACACCACCGGCTGAGCGCGAAGCGATCCGCACCATGGTATCCAGCTTTGATGCCCATATTGCCAATGAGGCGATCCGGCGTGAACTCTATCGTGGTGGGCAGGTCTACTATCTGCACAACCATGTTAAGAGCATCGAACGCATCACCGCACGCCTGCGTGAAGATATTCCCGAGGCTGAGATTGGCATCGCTCACGGCCAGATGAGTCCGGCTGAACTCGATCGCCAGATGATGGCCTTCTACGAAGGGCGCCTGCACATTCTGGTCTGCACCACGATTGTCGAGTCCGGATTGGATGTGCCCAATGCCAACACCCTGATTATTGAACGCGCCGACCTGCTCGGGCTCTCGCAACTGCACCAGATCCGTGGCCGCGTTGGGCGTAGCCATCGTCAGGCCTATGCCTATCTCTTCACCCCGGATGCCCGCGCTATGACCGCCGATGCCCGTGAACGACTGCAGGCCATTGCCGAGCATACCGAACTGGGCGCCGGCTTCCTGCTGGCCCGTCAGGATATGGAGATTCGCGGTGCAGGTAATCTGCTGGGTGCGGAACAGAGCGGTAAGATCGAAGAGATCGGACTGGATATGTATATGGAGATGCTCAGCGAAGCGGTCTCTGAAGCACGTGGACAAGCTAAAAAGCCGGTTCAGCCAACCGACATGCATCTTGGTGTGAATGCCATCCTGCCTCCGAATTATGTGCCGCAACCGGGCGAGCGGTTGAATCTCTATCGTCGCATCTACCGTGCTGTTGATGACAACCAGATCAGCATGCTCTTTGAAGAGATGACCGACCGCTTCGGTCGCATGCCCGATGAAGCAAAATACTGTCTGGAAACAGCCCGTATCCGCTGGCGTTCGCAAGCTCTGGCACTGGCATCGCTCCGTGCCTCGAATCAGGGCATCCGCCTCAACTTCACTGCCAACTCTCCGATTGAACCGGTTGATCTTCTGATGCGTGTACAGGCTGAGCCCAACCGTTTCCGTCTTACACCGGATGGCAATCTCACGCTGCTACTGCGTGAATCGGAGATTCGTCAACGCCTTAAAGGCTGCATTGCCTTTCTCGATTCCCTGCTGAATAGTTCAGCATCGTAATGCTCATTCCCTCTATCACCTCAGGAGCCCTGCCATGCTGAGTAATTTCCTGCTACCACCAGACTATGAATTGCCGATCCCGGTTAACTCACCGCTATTTGCAACCCCCGGTGGTGGACGTCTTCTACTCTGCAGCACCCATGACGCCTATCGCCTGCGCGAACACTATGGCTGTGCGACACTTGAAGCAGTTCAGATGCAGATCAATCTGCAAGAGGGAAAACGGCTGGATATCTGGCAGTCGGAACTGGATGCAGCGCACATGAATGCCCACATCTTCGGCTGTGATGATTTCAGCGCATTCAAGGAGATTTGTGAATCGCTGATGCTTGAGCGTATCGGTGTGTTGCAGGTCAGCACACAACCCGGCCACTGCCGCATGCTGCTGACCGGTAGTGCAGATGCTACAACCATGACCACGCGCCTGCGCCCGCTCTCCGAGAGACTGAAGGTGGATATCGCGGTCACTGCACTGAAACCCTCCCCCAACCTTGCCGAGCCCGGTCTGCTGCTGATGGATATGGACTCCACGCTGATTCAGAACGAATGTATCGATGAGATCGCCGATTTTATGGGTATCAAGGAGCAGGTCGCCGCCATCACCCAGCTCTCGATGGAGGGTAAACTCGATTTTGTCGCCTCCTTCACTGAGCGCGTCAAACTGCTCAAAGGGTTGGATGCATCTGTGCTGCAGCGTGTACTGGATGAACGTATTGTTCTTACCGACGGTGCTGAAGCGCTGATCAAAGGGCTACAGGCACACGGCTGGAAGACCGGTCTGGTTTCCGGCGGCTTCACCTTCTTCACCGACTACTTTGAAGAGAAACTCGGACTGGATTTCTCACAGGGCAATCAACTGGAGATTGTTGATGGCAAACTGACCGGTGGTTTTATCGGTGAAATCGTCGATGCCAGAAGTAAACGCGAAGCCCTGCTGAATAAGGCCAAAGAGTGGAACATTCCGATGACTCAAACCATTGCCATCGGTGATGGCGCCAACGATCTGCAGATGATTGAGGTGGCAGGCATGGGTATCGCCTTTCACGCCAAACCGCGTGTGCGCGAACTGGCCCCCTACGCCCTCTCCTACGGCGGCCTGGACCGGGCTCTCGATCTGCTCTAACACAGACCCAAAACTATTCTGATTAGCCGTTAAGAAAGTCGGAAAGCACCAGACTTAGCTTTTGCACATTAAAGGGTTTGGAGATGGTCGCCATCAGTGCATCACTGCCATGAATCTTCTGTTCGTAATCGTAACCTGTCATAAATATGATCGGCACTGCGGAGTGTTGCCGCACCTTCTGGGCCAGCTCATGGCCTCCCATATTCGGCATCACAACATCGGTCATAATCAGCGCCAGATCCTGAAGATGTTCCAGGAACAGATCAAAAGCCTGCTCACCATCGTCCGCCGAAAGCACACGATAACCAAGAATCTCAAGAACACCTTTTGCACTATCAAGCACAACCGGATCATCATCAACCAGCAGGATCAACTGGCCGTCGCCCTGCAGAGTCTCCGTGCTTTGCGAACCCTCCATAGCAGGGCTGTTAGCCAGCAGAGGAAGGTAAATCGCAAATCGTGTTCCTTTGCCGGGTGTCGACTCCACTTCGATCACTCCGCCATGCGACTCAATAGAACCTTTGGACATCGATAGCCCCAGACCAGTTCCTTTGCCCACCTCTTTTGTCGAGTAGAAGGGTTCAAAAACGTGTTCCAGAACATCCTCTGCAATACCTTCGCCGCTATCTTCGATAGTAAGGCAAGCCAGTTGCCTCTCTCTTAACTTCTCATGCCTGCTTAACAGGGCATCATCGGCATCAATCCTTTTAAGCGCCACTGCAATGGTTCGGGTATCTCTGTCACCAATGGCATCGCGGGCATTATTGATCATATTCATCAACACCTGCTGCAGCTGTGTTGCATCACCAAACATACTCAGTGACTCATCACAGAAATCACCGGATAGCTGGATACTCTCCGGCACCCCCATGCGCGAGGTTTTCAGGGTCTCCCGCATCAGAGGCGTGAGTGCAATACTCTTTTTCTCTGTCACCTCTTTGCGCGCAAAGGTTAAAAGCTGGCGAACCATCTCTGAAGCCTGATCGGTCAGATCCTCTATAGACCTGAGATAGGAGAGGAGCTCAGGGGAGGTTTCTGCCTTCTGCATGGCCAGATAGAGATTACCTCCGAGACCGGCGAGAATATTATTAAAGTTATGGGCAACGCCACCCACCAGCGCACCAACAGCTTCAATACGCTGGGCATGTCTGTACTCAGCCTCCATGGCCATCTTCTCAGTGATGTCTGAAAATGTGCCTACATAGTTGATGACGCGGTTATCTTCTCCCCTGATCGAACGAATATGCAACTGCTCCGGATAGATATCACCACTTTTCCTTCTGTTCCAGACCACCCCTTTCCAGACACCATGCTCAACAATCGATCGCCACATAAGTTCATAAAACGCCTTATCCTGACGGCCCGACTGAAGCAAACTCGGGTTTTTACCCTGCACCTCTTGCAGTGTATAACCTGTGGTCTCTACAAAAGCCTCATTCACATACTCAATGCAACCATCCCGGTCGGTAATCAGTACCGCCTCACCAGCCTGCTCCAGCGCTTGTGTGAGCTTATGCATCGCGCTCTGAATCGCCTTATGCGCTTTGATCTCCCGAGACAGCGCTTTGGTCCGCTCCTTTACACGCGCCTCAAGCTCCTCATTAATGATGCGCAGTTCAGCTTCTTTCTCATCCAGAAGCTCCACTAAACTCTGGACATAACGACCTTCCATACCTCTGACGATGTTTGTTTCAGTGACCACACCAACAATCAATCCATCATCATCAACAACAATCAGATGTCTTATGTTTTTACTGCGCATAAGTTTTGAGGCATCGGATGTATTCATATACGCATGTGCCACAACAACAGGCTGGGTCATCAACTCACCAATCGTCACAACATGCAAATCTGTTAAGCCTGCTGTACTGATTCGCGCCACATCACGTTCGGTAAGAATGCCAACCGGCTTGCCCTGCTCTGCAATAATGATGCAGCTGATTTTCTGTTCGTCCATTAGCCTGATCGCCTGCAGTGCTGTCGTACCAGGTTCAACGGTCGTCGGGCTGGAAGTCAAAACATGATTCAGCGGTTTATGTTCAATAAATGCTTCTACGCCGAGATGTTTGATAAAATCGCTAAGTGTCACAACACCCAGGATATCACCTGATTCGGTGACGATAACCAGATGCCGCTTATTCTGCAGTTTCAGGCGATGATAGGCCTCAGCGATATCCACTTCACAGCCGCTGGATACCACGACCGGACTACTCATCACATCACGGGCAGTCAGACGTGATGTATCAAGATTTTCAGCAGTTAAATGTACGATATCACGTTCGGTAATCACACCAACAGGTTTGCTGCCCTCTCTGAGTACGACAAAACTGATATTATGCTCTGAGAGAAGGGTAAGGATCTCGGAAAGCCTCATATCGGCATGTGCCGTTATGACTTCCCTGCTCATGATGTTTCCAACAAGTTGAATGGTCATCCATAACTCCTGGTGTTTGGCATGTAACTTCCAGGTTCTTCAACTTAAAACCGGCCTTCTGAAGAACAGGCAGCCTGCAACATCTGCCTTTTAACGTGATGATTCAGAAATGATCATTGTCAACACAGCAGATAAAGTCAAGTCATGTGCGCCTAACCACTTAAAATATTTAAGGATTTTATGGCCAATAACCATTCAATATTTGAAAAACATTTGCCCGATCAACAATAGACGCTGGACTCTTAATCCAACAGGTGGGAAACCACACCGTCAGCCAGTTTCGGTTCAAACCATGTCGATTTTGGAGGCATCACTTCACCGGAATCGGCTACCGCCATCAGATCATCCATAGAGGTGGCAAACATTGAGAAGGCAACCGCCATCTCACCGGAATCGACCCGCTTCTCAAGCTCGGACAGTCCACGGATTCCACCGACAAAATCGATACGTGGATCACGGCGCGGGTCGGAGATGCCCAATAGCGGCTCGATCAGATTATTGGCAAGCAGAGATACATCCAGACGGGCTACCGGATCATCCTGAGGGATCAACTCATCCCGTATGGTCAGTGCATACCACGAACCATCCAGATACATGCCGAAGCTGTTCGCTCTCTGCGGGTGAACCGGCTCATCGGCCATTTCGATATCGAAGGACTCCCCGATTCTGGCAACCAGCCTGTTGGCATCTAGTCCATTCAGGTCACGAATCACACGGTTGTAGTCGAGGATATACATCTGATCATGCGGGAAGATCACAGAGAGAAAGTAGTTGTAGGTCTCATCACCAGTGTGGCCGGCATTGGCGGCTTTGCGAGCAGCTGCTACACGTGAGGCAGCAGCAGAGCGATGGTGACCATCGGCAACATAAAGTGCATCCATAGCCTCAAATGCCGCACTGATGGCTGCAATCTTATCGGCATCACGGATCACCCAGAGTGTATGCTGCACACCGCTATCGGCTGTGACATCCATATCAGGTGTCCTATTTGCAACATCAGCAAGAATGCCATCGACAACTGCATTGGCGCGATAGACTAAAAATACCGGGCCGGTCTGCGCACTCAAGGCATCAACCTGACGTACCCGATCATCCTCTTTAACAGGACGGGTAAACTCATGTTTCTTGATACGCCCTGCATCATAAGCATCCACAGATGCGGCAGCGGCAATGCCTGTCTGAACGTGGTCACCCATCTTCAGTCGGTAAGCGTAATAGCACGGTGCCTCATCCTGAATGAGCACGTTTTCGGCCAGCATACGGTTAAAGTTTTCTGCCGATTTTGCGTAGACAGATGCATCGAAGGGATCGGTATCCTCAGGAAGATCAATCTCCGCCTTGGATACATGCAGAAAACTCCACGGCTTGCCTGCCGCCTGCTCTCTCGCCTCACTGCTGTTGAGCACATCATAGGGTGGTGCCACCACCGCTTCAGCACATTCAGCAGCGGGTCTTAAACCGGCAAAGGGACGAATCAGAGACATAAAAACTCCAGAGGGCAGATGGGGCTCAACAGCCCATCGCTAGATCAGTTCACCAATGCTCCTCTCATCGCCACAGATCGGCAAGTGGCGAGCATCGAAAAACAGACTGGCTTCATGCGTTCTTGGCACCGATTATGCTTCCCTTTGAACGCCATGACCGACTCTCAAAGAGCCAACAGCTCCAGCCACTCCACTTTGCCCGAATCCTGGGCATTCAAAGAGTATTTTTTCGCCACTTTTCTGCCATTTGCACTGATCATCGGCGTTGTTGCCTATGCCATCTTCGCTGTTGAATCCAAAGGACAGATTGCACTGAAGGTCGAACAGAACCAGAACATGATCAAACTGCAACGCGAGGCCATCATTCAGGATTTCTCTATGATTACCTCTGATATCCTATTCCTTGCCAGTGAGAGTGAGCTTAAAGAAGCATTTGAAGAGATGGATGCTGACCACCTGCAACAGGCCAGCATGGAACTGAAGAACTTTACACAGACGAAACAAATATATGACCAGATCCGGTTTATCGATAACAGTGGCATGGAGCGCATTCGTATCAATTTTGATGGCACTAATGCATCCATTGTAACTCGGGATAAACTCCAATCAAAAAAAGATCGCTACTATTTTACCCGAAGCCTGAATCTCAAAGCGGGTGAGCTCTACATCTCTCCATTTGATCTTAATGTAGAGAAGGGCAAAGTGGAGAGCCCCAATAAACCGATGATTCGATTTGTTACACCGGTGGTCAGCAGCCATGGCAAACGTCTTGGATTTATTGTTGGCAACTATCTTGGCCAGCAGATGCTCGAGCACTTCATCAATATTCATGATGATAATCCGGGCCTCTCGCATCTTGTGAACAGTGATGGCTACTGGCTACACAGTAACCCGCATGGCCTTGAGTGGGGGTTCATGTTTGCGGATAAAAAAGAGATCAGGTTCCAGCGTGACCATGCAGAGGCGTGGCAAACAATCAGCAGAAAAGATCGTGGCCACCTAGAACTGGATCATGGTATCTACTGCTTCACAACAGTGTCCCCTCTGGCAAAAATCCGGCCCGACTTTGTGCTTGCCGGAGATCAACACGATCTTGACTTGAAGATCATCGCCTTCAACTCAAACCAAGAGCTTGATGCCTTGCTGGCAAGTAGCAGAACTATCATCACCCTATGGGCAGCCATTGCGCTACTTCTGGTGGCTATCATCTCGATACTGCTTGCCAAAGCGATAAGCAGCAGAAAACAGGCTGAAATGAGCTCCCGTGTTGCAGAGGGACGAATGAATGAGGCGGTGAAGATGGCGATGGACAGTGTCATCATCATCGATGTGGAGAACCGTATTCTTACTTTCAACAGAGCCGCTGAAAAAACCTTTGGCTACCCCCATGATGCCGTCATTGGAAAAGATATTACCAACATCATCATCCCCGAGCGCTTTCGCGATATGCATAGAAGAGGTATCGCCCGTTATCTTGAGAGTGAAGAGGCACCCATACTTGGCAAGCGTGTCGAGACCGTGGCCCAGCACTTCGATGGCCATGAGTTTCCCATCGAGATATCCATCTCAGCCGCCAAAGCCAATGAGAAACATGAGTTTATCGCTTTTATTCGTGATCTGAGCGAGCAGAAAAAGGCCTCTGAAAAGATACGCAAGCTCTCTCAGGCTATTGAGCAGGCCGGTGAATCAATCATCATCACCGATAGCGAAGGCACCATCGAATATGTGAATCCCGCTTTCTGCGACATCACCGGCTACCAGTCCGATGAGATCATTGGCCAAAACCCCAGAATCCTCAACAGTGGTGAACAGAATCGTCGCTTCTATCAAGAGATGTGGAGAACCATCAAAGCTGGCGAAAACTGGCAGGGCAGGATTGTTGACCGGCGCAAGGATGGCTCTGTTTTTCCGGCCATACTCAACATCTCACCGATCTTTGATGAGAACAACAACATCACCCACTTTATCGGACTGCAACAGAACCTGCAGGAGTATGAGGAGTTGGAGGAGCGCTTTCAGCAGGCCCAGAAGATGGAGGCGATCGGAACGCTGGTGGGAGGCATTGCCCATGATTTCAACAACACACTGGCAGGCATTATCGGTAACCTCTATCTGATTAAAAAAAGAGTCCAGGGTCAAACCAATGTGATAAGCAAAGTTGAGAGTGTTGAGACACTTGCCATTAGAGCATCGGAGATGATTCAACAACTGATGGCTTTTTCTCGCCGCAGCGTAATCTCTATGCAGCAGATCTATCTACCCTCATTTATCAAAGAGAGTGCCAAGCTGCATGAGGTCTCCATACCTGAAAACATCACCCTCAATTTAGCCATCAAAGAGGAGGAGTTGTATATCCAGGCTGATGCCAATCAGCTGCAGCAGATGCTGTTTAATCTGGTCAATAACGCACGCGATGCGCTTGCAGGCGTGGAGAAACCTGTCATATCAATCGCCCTGAAGAAATTTGTCGCAGACCAGAGTTTTTATGAGAGACACCCGGACACAGAGATCAGCGACTTTGCCCTGATCTCTGTTACAGATAACGGTTCTGGCATCGACAGTGAAAATCTTGAACATGTGTTTGAACCCTTCTTCACCACCAAAGCAGTAGGCCAGGGTACAGGCCTTGGGCTCTCCATGGTCTATGGCGCAGTGCAATCACATGGTGGTTTTATCGAGATCAATTCACGTAAAGGTAAAGGCACCAGTTTTGACATCTACCTGCCACTGATTGGAAGCAACGTGGAAGAGACCAGTTGCTCTGCCCTTTATGATGCTGAAATCATGGATGGTAAAGGGGAGACGATTCTTCTGGTCGATGATGATAGTGCACTGCTCAGCACTGTGCGCGAGATTCTCGAGGATATGAAGTACAACATCATCACTGCCACCAATGGCCGCGAAGCAGTTGATACCTTCCTTGCCCACCGCCATGAAATTAAACTGCTGATTCTCGATGTGGTGATGCCTGAACTTGGCGGTGTCGAGGCACTGCTGGAGATTCGTAAAGTTGCCCCGTCCATCCAGTGTATCTTTACCACTGGATATGACCGATCCAAGGTGCTGGAGGCACACGGCATGGCCGATGTTGAAACCGTACTGACCAAACCTTATGAAGTATTTGATTTGGCCCGACTGGTAAGCCAAAAACTGAGCTGAGGCAGAAGAAAGGTGTAAAAGCTGTTCACCCCAGTGAACTTGTCAGCAGCGCTATCTCGTTTTGCGTAAAACCGGCGCGTTCCCGTGCATCGATATTGTAAGGGCCAAACAGACCTTTGGGATAGTGCTTATCCAGCAGCTCCAGAAAAAACGGTACCGCATCAATACCACGTTGCTTGCAGAGATAGTGATACCAGCGATTGCCAATGGCCACATGGCCGATCTCATCACGCAGAATAATATCAAGCAGACTCACCGCATTATTATCACCAGCCTGGGTCAGCTTCTCCTGAATACCCGGCGTCACATCAAGCCCTCTGGCCTCCAGCACACGCGGCACCAGCGCCATACGCACCAGCACATCATATTCGGTCTTCTCGCACATCTCCCACAAACCACCATGAGCAACATAATCACCATACTCTGCCCCCAGGTGACGCATATGCCCGCGAATCAACTCGAAGTGGTAGGCCTCTTCATGGGCCACGCGCAGCCAATCGGTATAATACTCCTTTGGCATGTCTGAAAAGCGCTGCACCGCATCAAGCGCCAGATTGATGGCGTTAAATTCAATATGGGCAACGGCATGCATCAGGGTTGCCCGCCCCTCGGCTGTACCGAAACCGCGACGTTTCACCCGACTGGCTTTGACCAGTTCGGGAAACTCGGGTCTGCCCGGTTTTCTGATCGGCTCAGGAGTCCACGCAGGGTCCAACGCGAGCCCCCCCTGCAGCCACAGTCGATTCAGCTCGCGCACCGCGGCAAGCTTCTTATCCACATCATTGATCAACAGGGCCTGACGCGCACCGTCTCTAAGTTCATTCATCGCTTGAGCATCTCCCTCTCTAACACCAGCATGTCGGCCATGACCGCATCTTCACCATCCAATAGCACTCAGGTTACGCCTCTACAGCGGCGGGCGATTGCCCTTGCCGCGCTCACACAGGCAGTCTATCTGGTCGATTCGATTGCCCGCAAAGGGCTGGCTGATGCCGAGGATAGCAGAGCATTGATTGAAAGTATTTTCAACGACCCTTCGGCTAATGACTCACCAGCTGAAGTCTACGGCGGAATAAAGCAGCTCTCTACCGGCATCCGCATCAGCCGTGAAATCCTGCAGGGCAAGTCCATGCCGCAGACCAAAGCCCTGATGAGCTACAGTGCCGGTCTTCTCACTATTGAGCAGCGCCTGAACAAAGATCATAAGATGCGTAGCAAGTTGGGCGAAGGCATGGCCCGCATCGATAAACAAAAACACTATTTCGGTAGTGCCGTGCATCCCAGTGTCTGCGCCGCCATTGCTGATCTCTACGGAGAGACCATCAGCACCATGAAACCACGCATTATTGTGCGTGGCAAAAGTGAACATCTCAGTCAAAGTGAGAATACACGGCGCGTCAGAACACTGTTGATGGCAGGCCTGCGTGCTGCCCATCTTTGGCGTTCTAACGGCGGTGGCCATCTGACGCTGCTGTTGAGAAGAAAAGCGATTCTGCGTGAACTGGAACTTCTGCAAAAGAGTATCAGCCTCGATTAGGAGCTGTTCACACTAACGCAACGGCCCTGACCATCGATGTGTGAAATAGTTCACACGCCGCTTTTGCTATTTGCATCTAAAGTTCGCACTATACAGCACAATGTAGCCTGGGCTTTTGATATGCACACCTATCAATGCTTATCGCTGCAGAGTTTTGCATAACTATAGAACGGAGGCGTACGAATGAGGATCACTTTACTTTTATTTACGTTATTTGCTTTTAGCCTGCCAGCCAATGCTGGCATGTTTTCAACAATCAGTGACAGGGCAAATCAAATCTCAGCACAACTGGAAGGGAACAACAGCTACCACGCACATCTGGCGCGTGAGCTGGCCAATGTGGCTGTCGAAGAGAAAGGACAGCACGATGTGACTGCCGCACTCGAATTTATCAGAATGGCTGAAGATCACGCAGCACAGGCCGGAGGTTCAAAATGATTAAACGCATGATAGTAGCAACTGCTGCCCTCTCACTTGCCGCATGTGCAGGTGGACACAGCAATATCGATATTGATGAACTGTCAGAAGCCAGAGCAGCAGTAGCGGCCTCAAAAGCTGCCGGTGCTGAACGCTGTGCACCGAAGCTGCAGGCACAAGCCGTTGCCTCACTCTACTGGGCAGCCCATGAGATCCAGGAGGGCGGACACGCCACTGAGGAGGCTGAACTGACTGAACGGACTATCTCTAAAGCCAATGCAGCCAAAGCTCAGGCCAAAACCAACTGTGCACCGAAACCAGCACCAAAAGTGGTTGAAATCATCAAACTCTCCGGTGTTAATTTTGCCAATAACAGTGCTGATCTGACTGCTGAGTCTATCGCTATCCTTGATGGTGCGGTGGCAACACTGAAACGGCGTGCGGATATCAATGTAGAAGTGGCTGCACATACCAGTAGCCGTGGCGCTGCTGCATACAATCTCTCACTCTCCAAGAGCCGGGCTGCAAGCGTGATGGATTATCTGGTTTCTCACGGTATCGCTGCAGATCGCCTGACCTCGAAAGGGTATGGTGAAACTCAGCTGATCGCAGATGAGAGCACACGTGCCGGTGAAGCACAGAACAGACGTGTTGAACTTCGTGTGATGAACTAAGCAGCCTCTTTTATAAGAGGTGATCTCGATACGGGCCGCACTTGTGTGGCCCGTATTTTTTTGTCCGCATTCCGGCACCTTTATCGCTCTACTAAGGCTGACAGCAACAATCCCATATTTTCCCTGCCTTTCGACTGTTGAAATTTCTGCTATACTTAGAATTAGCTTACACAGGAGGCGTATCTATGAGGATTACTTTACTTTTATTAACACTGTTTGCTTTCAGCCTGCCGGCCAGCGCTGGTATGTTTTCAACCATTGATGAGAGGGCAAATCACATTTCAGCACAGCTGGAAGGCAACAACAGCTACCATGCACATCTGGCTCGCGAACTGGCCAATGTTGCCATTGAAGAGAAAGGCCAGCACGATGTCACTGCCGCACTCGAATTTATCAGAATGGCAGAGAGCCACGCCGCTCAGGCTGGAGGTGCCAAATGATTAAACGCATGATAACACTAACCGCTTCTCTCTCACTCGCCGCATGTGCCGGTTACAGCAACATCAATATTGGTTTCGACGAACTGTCAGAAGCCAAAGCAGCCATTGCCGATGCTAAAGCCGCAGGTGCAGAGCGCTGTGCACCGAAACTTCAGGCTCAGGCCGTTGCCTCTCTCTACTGGGCTGGCCATGAACTCGAAGAGACTGGCAACTATGATGCAGGCGAGCATGCCGAAGAGGAGGCGATGCTGGTTGCACGGGCTGTTGCAAAAGCCAAAGCGGCCAAAGCGGCATCCAAGGGAAAATGCATGCCTGAGATCATCAAGCTTTCCGGCATTCAGTTCCCACATGACAGTGCAAGGCTGACTCCGGCAGCTACTGCCATTCTCGATAACGCAGTCAAAACACTGCAGCGTCGCTCCAGCATCAAGGTGGAAGTCGCAGCCCATACCGATAGCTCCGGTAGCAATGAGTACAATCAGGCTCTCTCTGATCGTCGTGCTGCCAGCGTGATGAACTATCTGGGAACCCACGGTGTCAGTGCCAGCAGACTGACCTCGAAAGGTTATGGTGAATCACAGCCTATCGTTAGCAATGCTACCAAAGAAGGGCGCACAGCAAACCGTCGTGTTGAACTTCGCGTCTTGAACTAAAACAGTTCAAGCTCTGTATCACCCCGATACGGGTCGCCTATGGCGGCCCGTATTTTTTTATTCGCATAGTTTTTGCTGACCGGAAGCCACCTTGCACTCCGCTGCCCCTCCTTTAGAGTGCCGCCCCCAACAGGAGTACCCCATGTTTCAGCTCTATTATGATCACGCCGCCAAAGCCAAAGACGATATACTTTCAGGCCTCACCGTTGCCCTTGCACTGGTTCCTGAAGCCGTTGCTTTTGCTTTTGTAGCTGGCGTACATCCTCTGGTTGGTCTCTATGCGGCATTTATGGTTGGTCTGATCACCTCACTGATCGGCGGTCGCCCCGGCATGATCTCCGGTGCAACAGGTGCACTGGCTGTGGTGATGGTGGCACTGGTTGCCCAGCACGGTATTGAATATCTCTTTGCTACCGTTGTGTTGATGGGCTTCATTCAGATTGGTGCGGGCCTGCTCAAACTGGGCAAGTTCATCCGCATGGTGCCCTACCCTGTGCTGCTCGGTTTCGTTAATGGTCTGGCTATCGTGATTTTCCTGGCCCAGCTGCAACAGTTCCAGGTTGAAGATGGCTCATGGATGAGTGGCACACCACTCTATATTATGGGCGGGCTGGTCCTGCTAACCATGCTGATCATGCATTTCCTGCCTAAACTTACCCGTGCTATCCCCTCCGGTCTTGCTGCTATTGTTGCCATCTCTGCCATTGTGATTCTCGGTGGTCTTGATACCAAATCTGTAGGTGATATCGCCAGTATCGGTGGCGGCTTCCCTCCATTCCATATCCCTGAGATTCCACTGAATTTTGAAACCCTGCAGATCATCTTCCCCTACGCCATTATTCTCGCTGCCATTGGCCTGATCGAATCACTACTGACCATGAGTGTAATTGATGAGATGACCGACACGCGAGGACAGGGCAACCGTGTCTGCATCGGTCAGGGCACCTCCAATATCGTCACCGGTTTCTTCGGTGGCATGGGAGGATGTGCGATGATCGGCCAGAGCATGATCAACATCTCCTCCGGTGGCCTGCGTAATCTCTCGGGTATTGCCGCCGCCCTCTTCCTGCTCAGCTTTATCCTGTTTGCTTCACCACTGATCGAGATGATTCCGGTCGCAGCGCTGGTTGGTATCATGTTTATGGTCGTGATCGGCACCTTTGAGTGGGGCAGCTTTAATATGCTGAATAAAGTGCCACGCGAAGACTCTTTTGTTGTTATTCTCGTTGCGGCTGTAACCGTCGCTACGGATCTGGCCATTGCCGTGGTGGTTGGTGTGATTGCCACAGCTCTGGTATTTGCCTGGAAACAGGCGCGTCATGTTTATGCAGATAACAGCATTGATGAGAACGGCAGCAAGGTCTATGTCGTACACGGCCCACTCTTCTTCGCATCGGTACACCGCTTTAATGAGCTGTTCGATATCAAAAATGATCCGGATGATGTGATTATCGATTTCGCCCACTCACGCGTGGCGGATCACTCAGCGATCGAAACCATTGATAATCTGGCAGACAAGTACACCAAGGCAGGCAAAACCCTGCATCTGCGTCATCTGAGTATTGAGTGCAAAGCACTACTGGAAAATGCCGGTGATCTGGTGGAAGTGAATATCAAGGAAGATCCGCACTACCACGTAGCTGATGATAAGCTGGCTTAAGAAAGTAAGGCGTTAGGTGTGAGGCGTAAGGGGTTGGTTTTTGCACCTTTCCCCTATCTCCTCACACCTCACGGGTTACCCCTCATCCCGCTGGGACGATCTTGCCGCGTTTGATCCTGAACACATCCAGCTGTTTCTGGCCTACACCGGAATCATCAAAGTGCACATGGCCAGTCATGGCCGGGAAACCTTCCTGCCCATGCAGCTCACGACTCAACTCTGATTTGGAAAGACCCAACCGACTGGTCATCACTGTGGCGATACGCATGGTGTCATAGGCCAGAGCCATCAGTTCTGAAGTTTTATCATTGCCCCACACCTCACGGTGCACAAAACGGAAACGGCGTAGTGACTGATCATCGGCACCGCTCTGCATATCGGCAGAGGTGCTGGAGGCTGCAAAACGGGCTCTTGAAAGATAGCGACCACGATCATCCAGCAGATGACCATCCTGCCAGCGACTGCTGCCATAGATCGGTACACCTGAGATATCGGCATAGGCAAGCTGACCGGCAAGCAGAGAGACCTGCTTACCATCAAGTGCGAGATAGATGGCATCAAAACCAACCGGCAGATCAATCTCCATCTCCATCTCCGGCATAAACAGCGCCATATCTTCATCCAGTTCAGCCAGAAGCTCTTCGTTATCGGTTTCAGAGCGCAGCTCTCTTAGTCTGCTGCGCTGATCCAGCACACGTTTGTCCAGTTGCAGGGTATGCATCACCTGACCACCAAGCGCTTCAAAGGATGAGCTGAACATCTCGGTTTCTGCCTGATCGGCGGAGTTGTCGGTAATCACCACCATCTTCTCTGCTTCATGCTGGCGGGCATAATCGGCCATGACATAGACCTGAGCCAGAGGTGAAAGCGTATGTACAAACAGCGATTGAGAACGATGTGCCAGATCAATACGACCAGTCAAACTCATCACCGGCAATCCAGACTTAAGATAGGGGATCAACGCCTCGGTCGTATCCGAAAGCAGCGGCCCGATAATCATATTCACCGACTCATTGGCAAGTCGTTTATAGGCGGCTATCGTCATGTTGCGGTCAGATGCGGTATCCTCCACACGCAGGGTAATGTAAGCACTGCTGCCGACATCGGCCAGGGCAATGCGCAGGCCACGCAAGGCCTCCTGCCCGTAACGCGCGTACTGACCAGTCAACGGCAGTAACACACCAATGGTAGCCGCCCTCATCTCACCCGATGCCCAGGCATGAAGTTGAGCTGTAGCGCTATGATGTGGCATAACAGCCGCAAGCAGGTCAGCGATACGTTTCACCGCCTCCCGATCTCCCGTCATCAAATGAGCCCGACCAGCATGCAGATCAAATTGCGGCATCAGGTGGCGAGAGAGTGAACCGTCACGGTGAATCTGTTCAATGGTCTCCAGTGAGGCGCGTCGCGCCGCCAGACGCAGCCAGCTCTCCTGACTTCCACTGTTAATCTCTGCCGCCACCAAAAACCAGTTTACGGCTTCTCGTTCCGGCGCATCCTGAGCCACTGACGGGGCAAGATCGAAAACGGAATCAGCAAGTTCACGGGTCAGTCGTTTATGCTGCAGAGCCCACTGCATCCGCTCCAGTGCGCGCCCCGCTTCATCCTGAGCAAGCCACCATCTGCCGGTCCAGAATGCCGCGTAGGGAACCAGTGCATGGTTGGGATATTTCTGCATCACCGCCAGAGCACTCTTCAGAGCACCCGGTCTACGCTTCTCAAGCATCAGCTCAGCTCTGCGAAACTCTGCCTCTTCACGAATTGGAGCCGGGCTATCGGCAATAAGACGATCAAATTCAGCCAGAACAGTATCGAGATCAGTCCCCTCTCTGGCCTGTTGCATCAGCGACTTAATTTCAACTGCACTCTGCGGCGCAGCAGCCAGCATTCTGCTGCCCGGCTTCTCCCTCGCCATCGAACCCGGCTGTTTGGGTTGACAGCCGTTGAGCAGGAGCAGTGCACAGACAGTCAGTAGTGCAACTTTCATCCATGAAAAAGGTGAGGCCGCCATTGCAGCATGTGAGTGAGAACGATAACGTATCCAGAACATGGAATCGCAGACTAAACATCTAATACCTACAGGCCAACTTTTCGTCGTTGCCACTCCGATCGGAAATCTTGGTGACATTACCTATCGTGCTGTAGAGACGCTAAAAAGCGTTGATCTGATTGCCGCCGAAGATACCCGCACCAGTCGCAAACTTTTGCAACACTGTGGCATAAATACACCGATGATGGCGGTACACGAGCACAATGAGGAGTACGCCGCAGGCAAACTTCTGCAACGTTTGCAACAGGGAGAGAGCATCGCGCTGATCTCAGATGCAGGTACGCCTCTGATCAGTGATCCGGGCTACCGGCTTGTTCGTAAGCTGCGTAGCGAAGGCATTCGCATCACGCCGATTCCCGGCGCCAGCAGTGTACTGACCGCCCTCTGTGCTGCCGGGCTACCTACCGACCACTTCCGTTTTGAAGGATTCCTGCCGCGCAGTGGTTCATCGCGTTCAGCTGCGCTGCAAAGGGTAGCCGAATCATCTGAAACCAACGTCATCCTTGAATCACCCCGTCGCCTGTTAAGCAGCCTGAAACAGCTGCAACCACTGCTGGAAGAGGCGCGTGAACTGGTGGTTGCCCGTGAACTGACCAAGCTGCATGAGGAGTTTATTGCCGGCACCGTTGCAGAGCTGATCACACACTTCTCAGCCTCTGCACCACGTGGTGAGATTGTAGTGGTAGTGGCACCGGCCCTGCCGAAGGTGCGCGGTGAGATCAGTGACAGTGATATTCAGGCGCTGCTGGATACTGCTGCGATGCAACTCTTGCCACCCTCTGCCAGAGCTAAAACCATTGCCAAAGAGCTCGGCATCAATAAATCACGGGTCTATGATCTGATCTCGGGGCAATGAGCACTTTACAAGGGCGCAGTGGCGAAGAGAAAGCGGCCTCCTATCTTAGCCGCAGAGGTTTTAACATTATTGCGCGCAATATTCGTATCGGACGCGGTGAACTCGACATTATCGCCTGCTCCGATGAACTCCTGCTGTTTGTCGAAGTTAAAACCCACAAAACGCGGGAGTCTGGACTGCTAGCCGTGAACGAGGATAAATGCGCCCGTCTCTACTCCGCTGCTGAAGCCTGGCTGGCCAAACATCCCGCTTACGCCGGTTTACAATGCCGCTTTGATTTAATCATCGTCACCCCTAGGATGGGCTTACCCAGCTGGATACCTCCGCGTATCGAGCATATGAAGGATATTATTAACTGATGAGACATGAACTAATCACACAGGCATTTGAAGATGGCATAGAACTTCGCAGGCAATGTCTGGAGATATTGTCACAGCCACTGCTGGATGCAGCAGGAGCCATTGTTGATTGCATTGAAGGTGGCGGCAAAATCCTTGCCTGTGGCAATGGCGGCTCTGCGGCCGATGCCCAACATTTTGCTGCCGAACTGGTAAACCGTTTTGAAATCAACCGCCGTGGCCTGCCAGCTGTGGCGCTGACCCATGATGCATCGGTGATCACCAGTATCGCCAATGACTTCTCTTTTGATCAGGTTTTCTCAAGGCAGGTGGAGGCTCTGGGCAGACCCGGTGACCTTCTGCTCGCCATCTCAACCAGTGGCACCTCAAACAATGTTTCAGCTGCCGCCAATGCCGCTGCCGCTGCAGGCATGCAGACCATCGCCCTGACCGGTCGCGATGGTGGCACACTCGGCAGCAATGAGACGATTAAATTTCATATCAATATCCCGCACAACTCCACCCCTCGCATTCAGGAGATGCATATCACCTGCCTGCATATCATCTGCTCCCTTGTCGATCAGCACATGTTCGGAGATAAGCCATGACCATTAAACCACTCTCATTCACCAAGATGAAAACCACACCGATCGCTGACCGCAAAGTGGATAGCGAAGGCATGGATTTTGCCGCCCCCTATCGAGCTGGCAGCGGCCTTGAAAATTTTCTCTGCAGCCTTCCTAATCTCGGTTGTGCTGCTGACCTGTTTCGCCTGCGCGATGCGATCGTCGCCGCTCACCGCCACAAACATCAGGTGATTCTCGCTTGCGGTGGCCATGTTCTCGATTCAGGTCTGGGACCTCTGATCTGTCGTCTGATTGAGCAGCGTATCATCAGTGGTCTGGCGCTGACCGGAGCGGCACTGGAGCAGGATGTTGAGATAGCTATTCTGGGGCAGACCGTTTCCCCCCGTGATCGCGAACTGAGCGCTGGCAACTACTGTCTGACTGAGGAGACCGGCTGCCTGATCAACGATGCCATCAATTATGGTGTCACTGAAAACTGGGGCATTGGCAAGAGTGTCGGCAAACGGCTATTGGAATCTGAATTTGAACATCTGGATCACTCCATCGTTGCCACGGCCGAACGGTACGGCATTCCTGTTACCGTACATCCGGCCATTGGTGCTGATGCTTTTGGTATGCATCCGGCCGCCCATGGTGAATCGCTCGGTTCTGCCGGCTTCAGAGATTTCCGACTACTGGCCGGCATGCTGGCTGAATCCAGTCATGGTGTGGTCGTCAATGTAGCTTCAAGCGTGATCATGCCACGGGTACTTCTGCAGGCACTGGATGCTGCACGCAATGTAGGCAAAAGCATTGAAGATCTGAGCACAGCGGTGATTGATCCGGCAGCCAGTAGTTCGGCCATTACCGATGTGGTAGCACGCCTGTCACAACCCGATGGGCAGGGTTACTGGTTATCTGGCCCTGATGAGATCCTTCTGCCGCTGCTCTTTGCCTCTGTATTGGAAGCACTGGGTGATGAGATTATTTAAATCGGTCCAGGATAGACCTGCCATTATATATTGGCAGCATTGCCCAGATCAAATCACTGCTCTGCAACTGTGCTGAGCTATTTAGTTCCATGGAGTTTATAATGTTTATGCTACGTCCGTTACTTATTCTGTTGATGCTGTTCTCACTCTCAGGCTGTTTCGCAGCCATTGTCGGTGGTACAGCTGCGGTTGGCACCTCGGTCAATGATGAACGCAGCATCGGCACCCAGCTTGATGATGCATCGCTGACCGCCAAGGTTGATGCGCGTCTGATTGCAGAAAGGGATATGCCGTCACGCTGGGTCAGCGTGCAGGTGATCCATGGTGCCGCCACCCTGACCGGTCACCTGCCAACTCAACGCCATATCGAACGCGCCATCTTTATCACCAAGTCGATTCGCGGTGTGCGCTCAGTGCATTCGGAACTACAGATCGGCATACCCAAGATCGGTTCGATCATGGAAGACAGCTGGATCACCACGCAGGTTAAATCCAAACTGTTTAACGATGATCAGGTATCCGGTTATGCCATCAAGGTGGAGACGGTGAATGGTAAAGTTTATCTGCAGGGTATTGTGAATGATTTTGTGCAGCGCCAGCATGCCAAAAAACTTGCCCTGTCGATTCAGGGTGTTACCGCTGTCATTGATCTGATGCAGGTGGCCCAAAAATGAACCATGCCGCCGAATGGGAGGCAGCACGCAAACAGGTTGCTGCCTGGCGAGAGCAGGGTAAAACCATTGTTTTCACCAACGGCTGCTTCGACCTGCTGCATCCCGGCCACATCGACTATCTGGGCAAAGCGCGCGCCCTCGGTGATGTGCTGATTGTTGGTCTTAATGATGATGAATCGATCACCGGCTTAAAAGGGCCGAGCCGTCCGATCAACCCTCTTGCAGACAGGAGATGCATGCTTGCCGCCCTGAAAGCAGTGGATCTGGTGGTCCCTTTCGCTGAAGAGACACCACTGGAGCTGATCAAAACCCTGCTTCCGGATATACTCATCAAGGGTGGCGATTATGAGCCGGAAAATATCGTGGGCGCCAAAGAGGTTCACGACAATGGTGGCCATGTCTCGGTTATCACCTTTGTTGATGGTCACTCCACCACCGCACTGATCAACCGTATCCAGCAGGTCGGATAGTTTTTCTCTGATGCTCTCTGTTCAACAGCAGCATAGAGCAACAAATAACTTGCTGTCCAACCTGTAATCGTCATCGTTAGCCGATGAGTCACAAGCTGAATATTGTCGCTGATGCCCATATCTGGGGTGTTGAATCTGCCTTCTCTGAACTGGGTGGTTTCAATGCCAAACTCACCATTTTAGAGAACCGGGATATCACCCGTCAGGCGCTTCATGATACCGACATCCTGCTTACCCGCTCATCGACCAAGGTGAACGCTGAACTTCTTCAGGGCACCCCTGTGAAATTCGCCGCCACTGCCACCATTGGTGATGATCACTACGACAAACAGTGGCTCGATGATAACGGTATCGTCTGGGCCAATGCAGCAGGTTCATCCACCGGTTCAGTGATTGAATATATGATCACCTCACTTCTCCACCTGCATGTGAACGGGCTGATCAATATTCCTGAGACCACTATCGGCATTATCGGGGTCGGACGCATAGGTTCAGCTCTGGCAAAGGTGTGTGAAGCTGTCGGCATGAAGGCACTTCTCAACGATCCTCCACGTGCACGCAGTGAAGGGCAGGATGCATTCTCAACACTGGATGAGCTGCTCGATAAAGCGGATATCATCAGCCTGCACACGCCGATGATTCGCGAAGGTGAAGATGCCACGGCTCATTTGATTAATCAGCAACAGTTAAATCGTTTCAAAGGTATTGGCCTGTTCAACGCCGCCCGTGGTGGCTGCGTGGACAACGCAGCCCTGCTTCACTGGCTGGATGGGGATGTTTCACGATTTGCGGCGCTCGACTGCTGGGAGTTTGAGCCCAGCCCCATGATCGAGCTTCTGCAGCACCCTCAGATGGTCATCGCCACACCCCATATCGCGGGCCATTCACTCGATGGCAAAGCAGCCAACACGTTATATGTTCATCAAGCCCTGTGTCGCTTTCTGGGACTTGATGCTGAATGGGATATGCAAGCGCGACTGCCCCTTTCGCCATCGTCGGTAGATATCGACTATTCGGATGAAGTATGGTTATCGCTCTATCGGGCTGCCAACACCCTTTATCCGCTGCTCGATGATCATGATTCCATGAAAGGCTGGGCTGAATGTACCGCAACTGAACTGGCTCATGCTTTCAGTGGTTACCGCCGTCACTACCCTGTCAGGCGCTCATGGAAGCTCTCTCCGGTTCATTTTGACACGGAAGATGCGAAGCTTCTGCAACTTGCAGATGCTTTCGGCATAAAAATTGTTTAAGGTAATGCCATGACAATTAATCGACAAAACCTGGTCTGGATGGACCTTGAGATGAGCGGCCTTGATCCGGAACGCGAAACCATCCTTGAGATCGCCACCATCATTACCGATGGTGAGCTGAATGTGCTTGCTGAAGGGCCGAATATCGTCATCCACCAACCGGATGAGGTGCTCGATAATATGGATGAGTGGTGCACCCAGCACCATGCCCAGTCGGGACTCACGGCCAGAGTACGCAATTCATTAATCAGTATGCGTAAAGCCGAAACTGAAACGCTGGATTTCATCAAAAAATATGTGCCTGAACGCTGCTCGCCACTTTGTGGCAACTCCATCCATCAGGATCGTATTTTCCTCGCTCGTTATATGAAGGAGCTTGAGGGCTTCGTTCACTATCGCAATATTGATGTCAGCACGATCAAGGAGCTGGGACGCCGCTGGTACCCGAATATGAAAGCGCCTGTAAAACAGGCCGAACATCTGGCGCTATCGGATGTGCGCGAATCGATCAAAGAGCTGGCATTCTATCGCAAACACTATTTCAGCTAAACGCAGCTACAGTAAGCAGCGCTGAGCAAACCTTCATGCATTGCAAAATGTGTGAACCGTCACATCAACGCATCAATCTCTGAAGATAATTCGATCTTCAAACAGCCGTGAGTCGGCTGAATAGAGGAGTTTTCTATGTTATTGCGTTCATTTTTTGCGGCTTGTCTGACCCTGTCACTGTTAACCGCGGGATCCCTGCAAGCAGCCCCCATGGATGATGCCAAAGCAGCTATCACCGAAGCCGAAGCACTGCGCGCCTCCGAGTTTGCGCCTGCACATCTGAAAAGTGCAACAGCCAAACTTGCTGAAGCAGAAAAGCTGATGACCTCCCACAGGGATACAGCGAAAGTGGTAAACCTTCTTAATGAGGCAACCATTGATGCCAAACATGCATCCAGCCTTGCTGAGAAATTTACCCGCAACTTCCCAAAACTTGTTGACTCGCGTGACCGCCTGAAACTTGCCGGTGATAAATATGTGCGTGATGATCTTGGTGAGCGCTCCGAGAGAGAGTTTGCCAGTGTGGTTGAGGCCGCAGAAAATGGCAGTCTTAAAAAAGCAAAACGTGAAGAGAAGATTGCAGTGAGCACATTTAATGCAGCCCAGACGGTTGCGGCACGTGAACAGTTTGTTCGCCCGATCTCCAAAGCCATTGCCAAAGCTCGCAAACAGAAAGCCCGCAACTATTCACCCAAGGCGTACAACAGCGCTACACAGACGCAGTCTGATATTGAAAAACTGATCAAGAGCAATCCCGATGCACAAAGTGAAGCCTACACGCTCTCGCAGGCTGGTCAGGCTGCCGCCGCCCACTCCATGCGTGTTGCCAGTTTAGGTTCAAAGTTCGATCATAAACCGGCCACTGTAGAATCATGGGTTGATGCCAGTGATGCACGCATGGCAACACTGGCATCCGTACTTGGTCTGCAACTGGATCGATCGCAGAGCCCGGAAGCGCAACTCGCACTGCTTAAACAGGCTGTGGAAGATATGCAGTCTGAGCATCGTGCTCAGATCGAAGATGCTGACAAACAGGTACGTGAGCTGGGTGAGAAACTGGCCCGTTATGAGGGTGAACTCTCCGACATGGCAGAGGTGCGTCGCAAACTTCAGCTCAAACGTGAAGCTGAAGCCAAGATCAAACGCCTGACCAAACTCTTCGATCCGGAGATGGTAGAGATTCTGCTCACCCCTGATGCGGATGTGATTCTGCGCCTGAAGAGACTCAACTTCCTCAGTGGTAGTGCCGTGATCCCGCCTGAAGCGTATGTGTTGCTGGATAACACCATCAAATCGATCGATATCTTCCCGGGTCGCAGTGTTCGTGTAGAGGGCCATACCGACTTCATGGGTACAAATGAGTACAATCAGGAGCTTTCAGAGCGTCGTGCCAATGCTGTACGTGATCACCTGCTGATGCAGATGGAGAACAGTGCGGATCGCTTCTCATCCATCGGTCATGGTGAAGAGAAACCGATTGCCAATAATGAGACAGCAGCCGGTCGCACCAAAAACCGTCGTATCGATATTGTCCTGATCGCACCGACTGCGCCAATGAGCAGTGAACAGCCACAATAAAGCTGTGGTTGGCAGGTAACAGATAGATGGCCTACACTAGTAGTGAAGTCAGATAACTGATTTCAACACAGGAGGTTGATATGTTCCTGAAAAATGCAAGTAACGGCGATCTGGCTGAGGTAGTCAATTTAAGTGAATTAAGTGATCCCAATGCCTCCTCGGTCACAGTTCGCTACCACGCTGGTGAAGAGGCTGGTGACCCAATGGAAGCAGCCAAATCAGGACTGGTCTTCCCATCTGGTGAAGCACTACCCAAATGCTGGCTTGATCCGCACTACAGAACCAGCTTCTGATCAGAGTCTTAACCGCAAACAGAAACAGCAGCCGCTAACCCGGCTGCTGTTTCTGTTTGAAGATGTAAATGTCTGTTTAATTCAACAAACAGACATTACTACCTAGCGATTCATCCAATATACTGAGGTTAAAATCAGGCTTTTTTCCAGGTGGTTCCGGTAGCTGTATCTTCCAGAACAATACCCTGTGCAGCCAGCTCGTTTCTAATCGCATCGGCACGTGCGAAATCACGCGCTTTCTTGGCATCTGCACGTTCGGCAATCAGCGCGTCGATCTGATCGGTATCTGATTCACCGCCCTGAAACCACTCATTAACATCATGCTGCGCAATGCCGAGAAGATTCGTCATGGCATTGAACTGACCTGCCAGAAGACCAACATCCTCACCGTCGTTGATGGCCTTATTCAGAGCACGCGAGCTATCAAACAGTACCGCCAGTGCTTCCGGCGTATTGAAATCGTCATTCATTGAATCGACAAACTTTTGCGGCAGCGCTGCACCCATTGCCGCGGTTTCAGCAAGGCGCTTTTTGGTCTCATAAAGCCGGTCGAGTGCCGATTTGGCCTCATCAAGGACCTGATCGGAGAAATCCAGTGCCGAGCGGTAGTGGGTGCCGAGCATAAACATACGCAACACTTCAGGGTGATAGCTTTTCAGCACTTCGCGGATGGTGAAGAAGTTACCCAATGATTTGGACATCTTCTCCGAATTGATATTCACAAAGCCGTTATGCAACCAGTAGCGGGCGAAATCACCATCATTGGCGGCACACGCCTGCGCAATCTCATTCTCATGATGCGGGAATTTCAGGTCCATACCGCCACCGTGAATATCAAAGGTGGTGCCAAGATGGGAGCAGCTCATAGCCGAGCACTCAATATGCCAACCGGGACGTCCTGTACCCCAGGGTGATTCCCAACCCGGTTCATCCTCTTTTGCCATCTTCCAGAGTACAAAATCAAGCGGATCACGTTTGGTATGATCCACATCCACGCGGCTGCCCGACTCCAACTCATCAATATTCTTACCCGAGAGCAGTCCGTATTCAGGGAATTTTCTAACTGCATACAACACATCACCAGAGTCAGAGACATAGGCATGGCCCTTTTTCACAAGGGCATCGATCATCTCGATCATCTCATCCATATGGCTGGTAGCGAGCGGCTCATGCGTTGGCCTCGGACAACCCAGTGCATCGGCATCCTCGTGGAAAGCCGCAATCATCTCGGTGGTAAGTTCAGAGATCGAAACGCCACGTTCATTGGCACGGTTTATGATCTTATCATCCACATCGGTGAAGTTGCGCACATAATCAACATCATAACCCGACTGCTGCAGCCAGCGATTGATGATATCAAACACCACCATGACACGCGCATGGCCAACATGGCAGTAGTCGTAAACGGTTACACCGCAGACATACATGCCCACTTTGCCTTCCACCAGAGGGATAAACAGCTCCTTCTTACGACTGATCGTATTATAAACATGTAACGTCATGATCCTGCCTGCCCCTCTAAACAGAGATGTTTCGCACTCTCAAGTCTAGCCACAATGTTTTCACTACCGAGAAATGCCACCACATCACTCATCTCAGGACCGTGCAGTGCACCACTAAGTGCCACACGCAGCGGCATAAACAGTGCTTTACCCTTTGCCCCTGACCGCTCTTTTACATCGGCAGTCCAGCTTTTCCATTCAGGATTGTCCTGCCATGCATCCAGCGCATGCTGATAGAAATCTGCACCTGCCTCGCGCATCACAGGCAGCGCCTCAGCCTCCAGCGCTGCATCAACAGCAAGCAGCCGCTGAAACAGTGTCGCATCAGAAGCACGTTCAAGATTTCTCTCAATCAGGGCGGCAAACTCAACCAATCGTTGCGGCTGCACCTCCGGCACAAACGGTCTGATCATCGGAATCAGAAGTTCACTGTCCAGTTCATGCAGCAGGCGTGTATGCCAGCGCCACATCTCTTCATCCGACCAGCGTACGGAGCTGGTTGAAACATGTTCAGCATTAAAATGGGCTGCAATGGCCGTTGAATCGTGCAAAGCATCCGGCATATTAGGGTGGCCGAGTCTGGCCATCGCCTGCACCAGTGCGCCGGGCAGAAGTCCCTCATCGCGCAGCTCTGCGACAGAGTGGCTACCGCTACGTTTGGACAGCTTTGCTCCATCCTGACCGAGCAGCAGCCCGTGATGGAAATAGATCGGAGCTTTGTAACCGAGGCTGTTGAGAAGCCATACCTGATAGGCGGAGTTGGTCAAATGATCATCACCACGCAGAACATGGGTGATGCCATCCACTGCATCATCAACCGCATTGGGCAGTAGGAAGGTGAAGCTTCCATCAGAACGAACGACTACCGGATCATCAAGATCACGCAGGGCAAAAGTGACATCGCCATGTAGTGCGTCGGGCACAATTACTTCACCAGCATCAGCATGGATCGCCAAACGCCAGACAAATGGCTCATCTTTGGCGCGATCTGCTACCTGATCGGCATCAAGATGACGGCAACGACCGGCATAACGGGGTGGCAAACCACGGGAGGTGGCCAGTTTACGGTCAAGATTAAGTTTTGATTCACTGCAGAAACAGCGGTAAGCCAATCCCTTCTCAGCCAGCTTCTCAAGCGCCTGGCTGTGTTTGGCTGCATGCTCAGACTGAAACAGCACATCACCGTCCCAATCCACACCCAGCCAACTCAAGTCCGCTTTAATCGCTTCGATATATTCAATTTGTGAACGATCCTGATCGGTATCTTCAAAGCGCAACAGAAAAGAGCCGCCATGTTTGCGGGCATAGAGCCAGTTAAGCAGAGCCGTGCGCACATTACCCAGATGCAGCAGCCCTGTTGGTGATGGCGCAAATCGGGTGGTTACCTGTGAGGCGTTAGGGGCGAGGGGTGAGGCGGCATGGCTCATGCATCACCTCTTTTTTGAAGCGAATTAATCAGGCCACCGAGCAAACCAAACAGTATATTCATCTCATCCATCACTTTTTCCATGTTTGAAACATACCCCAGACGCTGAGCGATCAGCAATTGTGTTTCAATCTCACACAGTGAACCACGTGCGATATAGAGAAACCTGAGAAACTCCTTTTCTCCACTTCGTCCTGCTCCCTCTGCAATGTTACTTGGCACTGAAACAGCTGCCCTCTCTATTTGAGAAGTCAGTCCGAATTTCTCATGATCCGGAAAACCCGAGGTGATCTGATAAACAGTTTCAACAAAGTTCATGGCTTCCTGCCATGCACGTAACTCATGATGAGAGCGTTTCACCGCTTGCTCCCCTCACGCTTCACGCCTGACACCTCACTGCTTCTGCCTTCCGGCATAATCAGCATAATCTCATCCGGGTAGACATATCCCAGCTCACGGTGCACCAGCTCCTCAAGTGCATCAGGATCATTCCTAAGTCGAAGCACCTCTTCAGCCAGTCGTTCCCGATCAGCCAGAAGCTCTTTCAGCTCTTCCCTGAGCATACCGGTCTGCATCGCTTCCTGGCGATAGACCAGATAACCGTGATCGGAAAACACCAGACTCCAAACCATGTAACAGAGGCCAACGCTGGAGAGCCCCCAGAAGAGCCAGCGACCTGCTAATTTCACCACTTCAGATGCTCACTACGCCAACAGGCGCGGTCTTCTCTCGCCAATCAGGAGGAGAGACCGAAGGCGGCAAGGCCGGCATAACGTGCGGCACTACCAAGCTCCTCTTCGATACGCAGCAACTGATTGTATTTCGCCATACGATCCGAACGAGATGCCGAACCTGTCTTGATCTGACCACAAGCCAGTGCCACAGCCAGATCAGCAATGGTTGCATCCTCAGTCTCGCCAGAGCGATGACTCATCATGCAGCGGTAGCCCGCATCATGGGCCATATTCACAGCAGCGATGGTTTCAGTCAGCGTACCGATCTGATTGACCTTCACCAGCAGTGCATTGGCAATGCCCTTATCAATGCCCTCTTGCAGAATCGCAGGATTGGTTACAAACAGGTCATCACCGACCAGCTGCACACGATCACCAACACGTTCAGTCAACAGCTTCCAGCCATCCCAGTCATTCTCATCCAGTCCATCTTCAATCGAGACAATCGGGTACTGCCTGCAGAGTGAGTCGATCAGATCAACCATGCCTGCAGCATCGAGCTTGCGGTTGCCTTCACCAGCCAGCACATACATGCCGTCATGGTAGAATTCAGATGCAGCCATATCCGAACAGATAACGATATCAGAACCGGCCTTCAGGCCTGCTTTCTCAATCGCTTCAAGAATAACGGTGATACCCTCTTCATTGGAACCGAGATTCGGGGCAAAACCACCCTCATCTCCTACAGCTGTGATATGACCACCGGCTTTCAATACAGATTTCAGCGCATGGAACACTTCAGCGCCCATATCCATCGATTCAGCAAAAGTAGAGGCACCAGCTGGTGCAATCATGTACTCCTGAAAATCGATGCTGTTATCCGCATGGGAACCGCCATTGATCACGTTCATGCATGGAACAGGCATCAGGTTGGCATCAGCGCCACCGAGATAACGGAACAGTGACTGACCATTCTCTAAGGCCTGAGCCTTAGCTACAGCCATCGATACGCCAAGAATTGCGTTAGCGCCGAGACGTCCTTTGTTTGGCGTGCCATCAAGCTCGATCAGTGCGTTATCCAGAGCCGCCAGATCAGCAGCATCCATACCTGTTACAGCAGCAGCAATATCACCATTGACATTGGCAACAGCATTTTTCACGCCTTTACCCGCAAGGCGGGAGCCGCCATCGCGCAGCTCTACGGCTTCACGCGAACCTGTGGATGCACCACTTGGAACTGCTGCACGTGCAAAGGCACCACCAGCCAGCGTCACATCAACTTCAACGGTTGGGTTACCGCGCGAATCAAAAATTTCCCGTCCATGGACTTTTACAATTTCACTCACTTTCTTCTCCTGTATCCGATCCTATTACCGGATATCTTCTCATTTTCAAATTTCCCAGTCGGTCATCCTGACCGTCCCAAACGTATCCGGATGATATTCTCTCCTGGCTCTCATCATGGGGTGAATATCATCTACAAACACGCTGTTTACTTCATTTCATCAACACTCTTTGGCAATGGCATCGAACCGTTTCAGCCTGTTTAACAGCTTCGGAAGATCAGCCAGAGCCAGTGAATTCGGGCCATCGGAGAGCGCCTCATCCGGATTCGGATGCACCTCCATAAACAGTGCCGCAATACCAGTGGCGACAGCCGCCTGTGACAAGCCCGGTACAAATTCGCGATTGCCGCCGGTAGCACCACCAAGTCCACCCGGCTGTTGTACCGAATGGGTAGCATCAAACACAAGTGGTGCGCCAAACTCTTTCATCACCAGCAGCGAGCGCATATCCGAGACCAGATTATTGTAGCCGAAACTGGCACCTCGTTCGCAGAGCATAATCTGCTCATTACCGGTCGCCAGTGCCTTATCGAGCACATGTTTCATATCCCAGGGGGCTAAAAACTGACCCTTCTTGATATTCACAGGTTTACCGGTCTCTGCCACAGCCTGAATAAAATCGGTCTGTCGACAGAGAAATGCAGGGGTCTGCAGTATATCGGCGACTTCAGCTACCGCTTTAGCCTGCTCGGGTGTATGCACATCGGTAATGATCGGTAGGCCGAGCTCACTTTTCACCCGTTGCAGAATCTTCAGCCCCTCATCAAGACCGGGGCCACGGAAACCATCTTTGCTTGTACGGTTGGCTTTATCAAAGCTCGATTTAAACACCAGCGCCACACCGGCATCTGCTGCAATAGCAGCAATCGCTTCGGCTGTTTTCAGGGTAAAGGATTCACCTTCAATGACACATGGCCCTGCAAAAAGAACCAATGGCAGGTGATTGGCGATCCTGATGTCGCCTACAGAGACGACTGAAGCCATCAGATCGTCGCCTTCTCTTTACTGGCACCTACAAATGCTGCAAACAGAGGATGCGGTTTGTATGGACGCGACAGGAACTCAGGATGGAACTGACAGGCAACAAACCATGGATGATCGGCGACCTCTACCATCTCCACCAGCGAATTATCAGGCAGTGTGCCTGATACAATCAGGCCAGCCTCTTCCAACTGTGCACGGTAGGTGTTGTTAAACTCATAACGGTGACGATGACGTTCACGCACTTCACTCTCGCCATAGGCAGCAAAAGCAGAGGTACCTTCTATCACTTTGCAGGGATAACCACCCAAACGCATCGTGCCGCCCAGATCACTATCAAAATCACGCTGAACACGACTACCTTCCTGATCCCACTCGGTCATCAGTGCAATCACAGGCTGCTCAGCGCGTTCATCAAACTCACTACTGATCGCTTTTTCAAGGCCTGCAACATGGCGGGCAAACTCAACCACGGCCAGCTGCATACCCAGACAGATGCCGAGGAACGGTACGTCATTTTCACGGGCATAACGGATCGCTGCAATCTTGCCTTCAGTACCACGCTCACCGAAACCACCCGGCACCAGAATACCATCCATACCTTGCAGACAGTCGGTACCCGACTTCTCCAGTGATTCAGCATCGAAATATTTGATTTTAACACGCACGCCGTTGCTCATGCCGCCATGGATCAGCGCTTCATTGACCGATTTGTAAGCATCAGCGAGTTCAACATACTTGCCAACCATGGCAATGCTGATCTCCTGCTCAGGCTCCCTGATCTCTCGGCAGATGTTCTCCCAGACCGAGAGATCCGGCTCAGGTGTCTCAATGCCGAAATGGTCAAGTACTACGGTACCCAGACCACCTTCGCGCAGTTTCAACGGTACGCCATAAATCGTGTCGACATCAGGCGCATCAATGACGGCATCGCGATCAACATTACAGAACAGGGCAATCTTATCTTTCTGGCCCTTTGGAATCGGATGCTCGGAACGGCAGAGTAGGACATCCGGCTGGATACCGATTTCACGCAGTTTCTGCACCGAGTGCTGGGTAGGCTTGGATTTAATCTCACCGGCCGATTTGATGTAAGGCAGCAGGGTAAGATGAATGTAGGCGGTATTTTTACGACCCAGATCAAAACGCAGCTGACGGATCGCTTCCAGGAACGGCTGTGATTCGATATCACCCACAGTGCCACCAATCTCAACCAGTGCGATATCCACATCTTCAGAACGGAGAGAGAGAATCGCATTCTTGATCGCATCGGTAATATGCGGGATCACCTGTACAGTTGCGCCTAGATAGTCACCGCGGCGTTCACGACGAATCACCGACTCATAGATACGGCCGCTGGTGAAGTTGGAACGCTTGGACATGGTAGCGTGGGTGAAACGTTCATAGTGACCCAGATCGAGGTCGGTCTCTGCGCCATCATCGGTGACAAAAACCTCACCGTGCTGGAATGGACTCATGGTACCGGGATCCACATTAATATAGGGGTCGAGCTTCTGCATCGTGATCTTCAGACCACGCGCTTCAAAGAGAGCCGCAAGAGAGGCGGCAGCGATACCTTTGCCGAGTGATGAGACCACCCCGCCGGTTACAAAAACGAATCGAGTATTATTATTCATGACGGGGCGGCAAGTTATCAGAACCTGCCATCCTTCGCCAGTTAAAAGCGATTAATAAATAGGTGATTAGCACCATTTTCTGGCATTGCGGAACATCCGCATCCAAGGCCCATCTTCACCCCACCCTTCCGGCTTCCATGAATACTGAGAACTACGGAACAGGCGCTCGGGATGCGGCATCATAATCGTGAAGCGGCCATCGGCCGTGGTGAAGCCGGTCAGACCATCCGGCGAGCCGTTCGGATTATGCGGATAACTGTTTGCAGCCAAACCGTCAGGACCAAGATAACACAGCGCTGAAACTACATTGGCCTGCTGCTGAGCCGTAGCAAATTCCGCTCTGCCCTCACCATGCGCGACAACCAGTGGCATTTTCGATCCAGCCATCCCATCCAAGAAGATTGAAGGCGACTGAAGTACTTCAACCTGCAGCAGACGTGCTTCAAACTGTTCTGAGCGATTACGCTCAAAACTCGGCCAGCTCTCAGCGCCCGGAATAATGGTTTTCAGACCACTCATCATCTGGCAACCGTTGCAGACACCCAGCGCAAACGAGTCACTGCGATGGAAAAACGCATCAAACTGATCGCGAGCACGTGCATTGAACATCACCGAATTGGCCCAGCCACGTCCGGCCCCGAGCACATCACCAAAGGAGAATCCGCCACACGCAACAAGCCCCTGAAACTCCTCAAGCTCCCTGCGCCCGCTGATAATATCGGACATATGCAGATCGACACAGTCGAATCCGGCCCGATCAAAGGCCGCAGCCATCTCAACCTGACCGTTTACCCCCTGCTCCCTGAGCACAGCCATTTTCGGCCTCGCCTTACCGATATAGGGGGCAGTGATATCCTCTTGCGGATCAAAGCCAAGCTCTGCAAACAAGCCTTGATCACCCGCATTGGTAATCGCGCCGAACGCCTCTTCAGCACAGATGGGATTATCACGCAGCGCCTGCATACGGTAACTGGTCTCTGCCCAGACCTGCTGCAACGTCTGTACATTTTCACTGTAAACAGCGTGATCATGGCAGGCCATCACGATGCGACCATCTGTACGCGGATGACCGATGATATGAGCCACATGTGCAAGTCCAAGATCAGCAAGATGTGCCAGTACCTTTTCACGATCAGCACGACGGATCTGAATCACTGCACCCAGCTCCTCGGAGAAGAGTATACGTGTCTCATCTCCGCAGTGATCACCCATTAATGTTTCCAGATGGATTTTCAAACCTGTGCGGGCAGCAAAGGCCATCTCCGCCAGCGTGGCAAACAGACCGCCATCGGAGCGATCATGATAAGCCAGCAGCAGCCCTTCACTATTCAGGCGCTGGATACCATTGAAGAATGATTTAAGTAGAGTCGAATCATCAACATCAGGAACCGATTCACCGGTTACACCATAAACCTGCGCCAGTGCAGAGCCACCAAGTCGGTGTTGGCCATCACCCAGATCGAGCAGAATCAGATCACTGTCGCCCTGATCCAGTTGCAGTTCAGGCGTAAGTGTTTTGCGAATATCACTCACCGGTGCAAATGCGGAGATAATCAGCGAGAGCGGTGAAAACATCTCACGTTTGCCATCCTCATGCTGCCAGACCGATTTCATGGAGAGTGAATCTTTTCCCACCGGGATGGAGATACCGAGTTCCGGGCATAGCTCCATACCCACCGCTTTTACGGTATCAAACAGACGTGCATCCTCACCCTCATGACCACAAGCCGCCATCCAGTTGGCCGACAGTTTGATGTCACCGATTTTTTCAATTGCAGCTGCCGCCACATTGGTCAGCGCCTCACCAATCGCCATACGACCGGATGCCGGTGCATCCAGCACGGCAATAGGGGTACGCTCACCCATGCACATCGCTTCACCTGTATAGTTCGTATAGTCAGTTGCAGTCACCGCCACATCGGCTACCGGCACCTGCCATCTGCCAACCATCTGATCGCGGGCTACAAGACCTGTGATAGAGCGATCACCAATGGTGATCAAAAACTCTTTACTGCCGACTGCAGGCAGGCGCATAACACGACCAACCGCTTCATTCAGGTCAATCGCGCTCAAATCCAATGCTTCATGTTTACTTGGCGCATGAGTGACGTCGCGAACCATCTTTGGTGGCTTGCCGAGCAGTACACTCAGTGAGATATCTACCGGCTGATTATCGAACTCTGGATCATGAACAGTAAGATCGCGCTGCTCTTTTGCTTCACCAAGCACAGCAAACAGACAGCGTTCGCGCTCACACAGCTCGGTAAACAGGGCGCGTGATTCAGGTGCGATTGCCAGCATGTAGCGTTCCTGCGCCTCATTACACCAGATCTGCATCGGGCTCATGCCCGGTTCCATATTGTGCACAGCACGCAGATCAACCCAGCCACCACGACCAGCATCATCAATCAGCTCAGGCACAGCATTGGAGAGGCCACCAGCCCCGATATCATGGATAAAGAGAATCGGATTGTTATCACCCATCTGACAGCAGCGGTCGAGCACCTCCTGACAACGACGCTCCATCTCAGGATTGCCGCGTTGTACGGAATCGAAATCGAGGGACTCGGCATTAGCTCCGGTATCCATACTTGAAGCTGCACCGCCACCAAGGCCGATCAACATAGCAGGGCCACCCAGCTGGATGATCAGGCTGCCAACCGGCACCTCTTTTTTGTGCACGTGGCGGGCATCGATATTACCAACGCCACCGGCGATCATGATCGGCTTATGATAACCGCGCAGCTCTCCACCCACCTCCTGCTCATAGGTGCGGAAGTATCCAGCCAGATTCGGACGACCAAATTCATTATTAAATGCGGCAGCGCCAATCGGGCCATCAATCATAATATCAAGTGCGGAGACAATACGATCAGGTTTACCGTAATCGACTTCCCATGGCTGCTCAAAACCGGGGATACGCAGATTGGATACGGAGAAACCGCACAATCCGGCCTTCGGTTTGGAGCCGATACCGGTTGCGCCTTCATCACGAATCTCACCACCGGAACCGGTAGCAGCACCGGCAAACGGAGAGATGGCAGTGGGATGATTGTGCGTCTCCACCTTCATCAGAATGTGCAGATCATCATCATGTGCTTTGTAGTGACCATCGCGATCAGGATAGAAACGCTTGGACTTTCCGCCTTCAATCACCGAAGAGTTGTCACTGTAGGCAACCAGCGTGCCTTCAGGATTGAGCTGATGAGTATTGCGGATCATCGCAAACAGTGATCGATCCATTGTCTCGCCATCAATCACCCAGTCGGCATTGAAAATCTTGTGACGGCAGTGCTCGGAGTTAGCCTGGGCAAACATCATCAACTCGGCATCGGACGGATTACGTTCCAGTGCCAGGAAATTTTCAAGCAGGTAATCGATCTCATCTTCAGCCAGTGCCAGTCCCAGTTCACGATTGGCCGTTTCAAGGGCAGTACGACCACCACCCAGCAGATCGATTTTCACCAGCGGTGCCGGTGCATGATGGGCAAAGAGAGATTCAAGTTCATTGACATCAGAGAGTACTGATTCAGTCATGCGATCATGAAGGAGTGCGGAAACCTCAGCGTGCAACGCCTGTGGCACACCACTGATATGGTAGACAATGCCACGCTCCAGTCGAACCAGCGCATCAAGACCACAGAGATCGGCGATATCGGTCGCCTTGGATGACCATGGACTGATCGTGCCGACACGCGGCACCACAATAAACAGATTATCCGCAGCATGATCCCCAAACAGTTGGACTTCATCACCCAGCAGTTCGGCCAGACGGCTGGTGTCATCGGCACCCCAGGCCATGTTGACTTCGGCGACATGGATAAAGTCAGCCTGAATTGCTGTATCGGTAAGGCCCAGCGCCCTAATCGAAGCAAGCAGCTTATCTCGCCGGAAGTCGGAGAGAGCACTTTTACCTTTGAGTGTAATGATATGGGTTGAGGAGGTCTGATCGGTCATATCCGCATCCTATGATCTCACCAACGGAAACCAAGCAGAAAGTTCATGGTGAATAAATTTGTAATAGCCAACGCACAAAAAGAAAAAGGGGAGCCGAAGCTCCCCTTTAAATCCTGTTGCCTGATAACAACCGGTCTGGTCTTAGTAGCGACGCTCGCGGATACGGGCAGCCTTACCACGCAGATCACGCAGGTAGTAGAGCTTGGCACGACGAACACGGCCGTGACGCACTACAGTAATACTCTCCAGCATTGGAGAGTGCAGCGGGAATACTCGCTCAACACCAACATTGTTGGAAATCTTGCGAACAGTGAAGCTGCTGGAGATGCCTTTGTTATGACGGGCGATTACAACACCCTCATAGGCCTGCAGACGTTCAGTCTTCACTACGCCGTTTTTGGTGTCTTTAAAATCGATAAGACGTACGTTTACGCGGACAGTATCACCCTCGCGGAAAGACGGGATATCATCACGTAGCTGATCTTTAGTTACATCATCCAGTGCACGCATTTTGTTTTGCCTCCAAACTTAACCACTGTCGGGCCCATATTTTTCAACCTTTTTTCAAGCGATCCAGATAAATCGCCAAGGCAGCCCGTACAGAAAGGTGGCGCACTTTACCGATACCTTCTATCGGTGACAACCATCCATTTTCATTCGGCATGTTATCGCTATCCAGACCCCAGCCTGTACCCAGCACAATCAGGTGTTTTCCGGCCATTTTCGGGATCTCGGATGGCTCAATCGTATGCCCCTGCGGCGGGGTTGCTGAGGTGTACCAGAGCTTGTACTCATCCAGTCCCGGAATTTCCTCTATGGATTTAACACAGCGGATCGCCTTCAGCACTTCACGGCGGCCCGGATTACGCTCACCACCTGCACCATTAATATAGTAGTCGGTCATATCATGGATCAGTGCATGCATGCCATCGGCCGGATGCACAAGGTAGACAGGTGCCACATCATAAAAGGCACAGCAGCGTGCAAAATCGTGCACATCAATCGAGGTGATGGCAGTGGTTCCCGTCCCGCCTGTGCGGGTAAGGATAGGATGATGGACCAGCGCTACAGCAATTTCAGACATGGCGGCAGCTTAATCGCTCTGCTTTCTCACGCAAAGCAGATATACCATCAATCCGATCACCATACCAAAGAGGTGAACCTGCCATGCCACAACAACGCCGGCAGGAAGTTCAGAGAGCGCGGGGAACAGAGCCAGCGCCTCACCTGCCACTTTAGCAATCAACAGCAGTATAAACAGCGGACCAATCCAGATCGGAACTGAGCCACTCTTTGCCTGCACGATCAAATGCAAGCCGACCATAAACCAGAGCATGGCGGCCAACCCCGAAGCACCACGATAACTGTTCATCTCCGGCACCAGCCATAACAGCAGCAACGAGATCAGCGGCAGCGCCACTATAATTGAGATGGCAAACAGGTAAGGGCTGATAACGCGGTGCAACACCAATCCCAGCAGTGCCACAAGGCCTGAATCGGCAATCAACTGGGAGAGCGTATAGTGGGTCAGATGGCCACTCCACAGGCGCCACCACTCACCCGCCACTGCTGCATTGGAGTCATAAACAAGCGCCGCCTGATAGGCCTCAGGCAGAAACCAGACCAGCCAGCAGAGCAGCGCAACCGCCAGAGCTGCCAATCTATTTCCGGTTTACAGGTTGCTGCGGAGTCTCCGGCAACTTGTAATCCTTCAGCTTGGTAGGCAAAGCCTTCTTCTTCCTGGCTCTTATCTTTTCAATCCGGCGCAGGTTCTGCTGCGTATAGATTTGATAGAAGGCGTTAAAGGCCAGTAATCCGACAAGCGCACCGAAGATGTGCACCTGCCAGGGTGGGATATAACCACGCGGCATATCCAGCGATGATGGCATCAGCCCCAGATACTCCACGGCAATCTTTCCAATCAGAACGGCCAGCAGGCAGTAACCGAGAACGAACTGAAAATTAAAACCTTTGCTCTCAACAATCAGATACCAGCTAACCACCATCCAGAGCATCATCACCATCGCCGATGCACCACGAAAATGTTCCAGAGCCGGCACCATCAGAACCACCAGCGCCGTAATCACCGGCATGGCAAACAGAAAAGCGAGCAGTAGATGCAGCACTTTGGTAAAACGGCCAACAACAAGTGCAAGGAAAAAGAGCGTGCCGACATCGGCAATCATGTGACCACGGGAGTAGTGAACCAGATGCGAGCTCCAGAGCCGCCACCACTCGCCATTAAGAATGGCAAAGCGGTCGAATGCCAGCCGATCAAACTGATCGGGACCGAGAAACCAGAGAGCCGCAGTGGCAAGGATAAAGAGCAGACCAACCATGAGCCAAGAGTACGTCTTGAGATGTTTGGCGCAATGATGTCTGTCACTGCCCGGCTTAACTCTTCGATGCAGTCAGGCCGTTTTACGTGTACCTTCGCCCCATTCTTCTGCAGGGATGTATTTATGACAGATATCGGCCGACTGAACAGACTGAAAGTGGTGAAAGAGCTCGATTTCGGCGTCTATCTCGACGGTGGTGAGCTGGGCGAGATTCTGATGCCAATCCGCTATGTGCCTGTGCCGTGCAATATTGGCGACGAGCTTGAAGTGTTTGTCTACCGTGACTCTGAAGACCGTCTTGTTGCCACGACAGAAAAACCGTTTGCTATGGTTGGTGAGTTCGCACTGCTCAAGGTTGTCTCTGTCACCAACATGGGTGCATTCCTGAACTGGGGTCTGATGAAGGATCTGCTGGTGCCGTTCGGCGAGCAGAAGCCGCGCATGGAGGAGGATAAATCCTACGTCGTGCGCATCTACCTCGATGAGGAGAGCAACCGCATTGTCGGCTCTGCCAGACTCGATGATTTTCTCTACCGCGAATCCGAGGGTGAACTTGAGGCAGGTGAAGAGGTGTCCATCTTCATCTCCAACAAAAGTGATCTCGGTTATCAGGTGATCGTTAATGACACCTACTGGGGACTACTGCACAACAATGAGGTAGCCGTGCCGCCCCGCCGCGGTCAGCGCCTGACCGGCTACATCAAAAACATTCGTGAGGATGGCCGTATTGATCTCTGCCTGCACAGCAAACCAAGTGAGAAGACCGATGATGTCTCACAACTGATTATCCGTGCCCTCAGAAAAAATGACGGTTTTATCACCACCACCGACAAAAGTTCGCCGGAAGAGATTCAACAGCGGTTCGGCACCAGTAAAAAGATGTATAAAAAAGCAGTCGGTGCACTCTACAAAAAGAAACAGATCACAATTGAGACCGATGGCATTCGCCTGCTCAATGCCTGGGCCACAAAAAAAAAGTTAACGCTAAAATAGGCAATGCAGCAACATCAGTAACATTCACTGCTATACTTATGCCAGACATCAATCAGGGCTCCCCACCCCTTCGGAGGTTTTATGAGCGATAAAAACAAGACCCGCAGCATGGCGCTGTTTTGCGATTTCGAGAATGTTGCCCTCGGGGTGCAGGATGCTAAATATGCTGCATTCGATATTCAGAAAGTGATGGAACGGCTGCTTCTTAAAGGCAACATTGTCGTTAAAAAGGCCTACTGTGACTGGGAGCGCTACAAAAAATTCAAAGCTCCCATGCACGAAGCCTCCTTCGAGCTGATTGAAATTCCACATGTGCGCCAGAGTGGCAAAAATTCTGCGGATATACGCATGGTCGTTGATGCCCTCGACCTCTGTTACACCAAATCACATGTGGATACCTTTGTCATCATCTCAGGTGATTCCGATTTCTCACCGCTGGTCTCCAAGCTACGCGAGAATGACAAGGTAGTGATCGGTGTCGGTGTTAAGAACTCCACCTCTGACCTGCTCACCTCCAACTGCGATGAGTTTATCTATTACGATGATCTGGTTCGTGACTCCGAAAGCAAAGGCAAAGCCAAACGCAAACGCAGCAGCGCCAAACCCAAGAGCAAAGCTGCAAGCCCGAATCTGAAAGAGGATCCCGAAACACTGAAACAGGAGGGGATCGATCTGGTCATGGCAACAGTGGAGGATCTTTTCAAAGAGCGCGGTGAAGAGGAGAAGGTGTGGGGTTCGATGGTCAAACAGACATTGAAACGGCGGCAACCCGGCTTCTCTGAGAGCTACCATGGCTTCCGCAGCTTCGGTCAACTACTCGATGAGGCACAAACTCGCGGCCTTCTGGTGCTTGAACTGGATGAAAAATCAGGTGGTTACATCATCAAAAGCTTCTCGCAAGACGAATAACGCTGACCGGCCGCCTCAATAAGGAAGAAAAACTCATCACGCAATTGTGAGAATTATTCTCACAGCAACTGAACTGGTTCAAACCAAAGGCACCAATCGACAGGAGTGTCGATTGGGACGAGCAAAGCACGCCCGCAGGGTGATGGCCACGGATGGCCTGAATCAAAAAAAGGCCCCGGGGGAGGATCCGGGGCCATATTTGCACTTCTTCAACACGAGTATAAATCAGTGTCCGAAGGGGGTTAGGAGGGAGGGGAGGGAAAACCTGCTTCGGACAACTCGTAGATTAGAGTGGCTGCGTGATGCATCTGTGAATTGACCATGAAAAAAAGTTCATGCTTACTATTGCAGATAAATTTTCCACATTCACGATTTTGGCATCATATATGCTCATAGATTTATAACAGTTCGTTACACTGGTTTTATGGCTTATAAGGTTGGGCCGATGCGTACTGAACGGGAGCTTGTCTATCCTCTCTGTGTGAATCCCGAATTCGGGATACCTGATGCGAGGATGCTGCGCCCACCTTTTCGAAAAGGGTTCAGATCGTTATAGGTCATAATACCAGTGTAATGAAAATGACGACAACTTAACGAAGGCCTGCCTCTCCCCCTCCCCCCTCTTGGCAGGCCTTTTCGTTTCCACTCACAAAACTTACAGTCTCATGATCAAACACAAAGAGAGATTCCCCTTAATGATCAGCATCTGCCAGCGCCTTAGCAAAAGCGGCTTCCAGAGCACTCAGCGGTTTCTTCTTATTGCGATCCAGCTTCTGCTTTACCTGATCCTTAGCCGTTTTTGGCTTATTGGGACGAGTTGCCTTCTGACGTGGACTATTCGAACGTGGTCTGTCGCTGCCCTTGCTGTCACGACTACGCCCTGAACGACCAGACTCTGAAGGAGCCTCTTTTTCAACAGGAGCACCCGCTTGATCATCCATACGCATGGTCAGAGAGATGCGTTTACGTTTGGCATCCACCTCCAGCACCTTCACCTGCACCACGGCACCGGCTTTCACCACCTTACGGGGATCATCGATAAACTGATTGGTCAGCGCCGAGATATGTACAAGGCCATCCTGATGCACACCGATATCAACAAATGCACCGAAATTGGCGACGTTGGTCACCACCCCTTCCAGAATCATGCCTTCACGCAAGTCGCGCAGCTCTTTTACACCGGATTTGAACTTCGCGGTTTTAAATTCAGGACGCGGATCGCGACCCGGCTTCTCCAGCTCCAGAAGAATATCGGACACAGTGATCTGACCGAATCTCTCATCGGCAAAATCAGCAGCCTTCAGCTGCTGCAGAAAGTCGCGGTTTCCCATCAGCTCAGCCACCGGCCTGCCTGTGCGGGCCACGATCTTCTCTACCACAGGATAGGCCTCCGGATGCACTGCAGATGCATCCAGTGGATTATCACCCTTGGGAATACGCAAAAATCCTGCTGCCTGTTCAAAACTTTTTGGTCCGATGCCCTGCACCTTGAGAAGCTGTTGGCGACTGCTGAAAGCCCCCTTTTCATCGCGGAAGTGAATAATATTTTCAGCCATTGAGCGACTGAGACCCGCCACATGGGTGAGCAGCGCTGCCGAAGCTGTATTGATATCAACACCGACATGATTCACACAATCTTCAACCACACTGTCAAGACTGCGGGCCAACTGACTCTGACTGACATCATGCTGATACTGACCGACTCCGATCGATTTCGGTTCAATCTTCACCAACTCAGCCAGCGGATCTTGTAGTCGACGGGCAATCGATACTGCCCCGCGCAGGGAGACATCAAGATCGGGGAACTCCTGAGCTGCTGTCGCAGAGGCTGAGTAGACCGAAGCGCCAGCTTCGGAGACCATTACCTGCGTAAGATGTAGCTGGGCAAATCGTTCACGCAGCTCTTTCACCAGCGCTTCGGTTTCACGCGAGGCTGTTCCGTTGCCGATTGAGACCAGGTCCACATGGTGTTTATCGGCCAGTACAGCCAGTGCAGCAATCGCCTCATCCCATCGTTTGGCCGGGGCGTGTGGATAGATGGTGGTGGTATCAAGCACTCTGCCGGTCGGATCAACTACGGCCACCTTCACTCCGGTTCTCAGACCCGGATCAAGCCCCATGGTGGCACGCTGCCCGGCAGGTGCAGCGAGCAGAAGATCACGCAGATTATTGGCGAACACCTTGATCGCCTCCTCTTCAGCCTTGTGGCGCAACTCGACAAACAGATCGAGCTCCAGACGCATGAATATCTTCACCTTCCACGCCCATCGTACCGTCTCCAGCAACCAGCTATCGCCAATCCTGCCGCGATCACTTATTCTGAAGTGGCTGGCAATCGCCGATTCACAGTAACCCGCCGTTGAACGACTCTCAGCCTCATCATCCTCAAGTATTTTCACACTTAATATGCCTTCATTGCGACCACGAAACAGCGCCAGAGCCCGATGTGATGGAATCCTCTTCAGAGGTTCACGGTAATCAAAGTAGTCTGCAAACTTGCCACCCTGCTCCTCTTTTCCTGCTATCAGAGTACTGACCAGCACTGCATGTTTACTCAGATAATCACGCAGACGACCAATCAAATCGGCATCTTCAGCAAACTCTTCCATCAGAATCTGTCGCGCACCATCAAGGGCAAGTTCAGCACTCTCAATGCCGTGCTCTTCATTAATATATGCTTCAGCCAATGCTGCGGGATTCTGTTTCAGATCGGCCATCAGCGCATGAGCCAGTGGTTCAAGGCCTGCCTCACGGGCGATCTGCGCCTTGGTACGACGCCTTGGTTTATAGGGAAGATAGAGATCCTCCAGACGCGCCATCGTTTCAGCCGCTTTGATCACCTTCTCCAGTTCAGGGGTAAGCTTCCCCTGCTCATTGATCGATTTCAGGATGGTGGCCCGGCGTGATTCCAGATCGCGCAGGTAACGCAGACGCTCTTCAAGATAACGCAACTGCGTATCATCCAGCCCGCCGGTCACCTCTTTACGATAACGGGCAATAAACGGCACCGTTGCACCGCCATCCAGAAGTCCGATAGCAGCCGTAGTCTGGCGCTCGTTCACCTTCAACTCTTTGGCGATACGTAGTTCAATTCGCATGGTTTCTCCCGAAACAAAACAGTGTGGGGCATCATCTTCGGCGACCCCGAAGTCGGCGGCAGTTTATAGCCAGTTTTAGAGAAAGAAACGGGCAATCCTCACTGCCACTTTTAGATACAATAAAAAGGCCCCGACATTAGCCGGGGCCTTACTATTCTCCAGGAGGAGAATGATTGTCCGGAGAAATCGAGGGAGGGGAGGGAGGGTGATCGGCTCCGGACAGCCGAGACAATGCGTGGGGGAGGGTTAGACTCTTGTGAACCAACCATGAAGATAATTTCATCCTGCATTTGCTTATCCGGAGATACCATCTATACTGGTAACATCAACAACTTAACGAAGGCCTGCCACCCTCCCCTCCCCCGGCAGGCCTTTTCGTTTTCCCTTATCCCTCAGTATATTCAGAGCGCACTATCGGAAGGTGGCTCGCCACTCACCAAAATCATCGCGAAAGACCCGGTAATCGACGACTGTATCAAAGGCGAGTTTCTGCTCATTGCCTTTGGCAACCTCCAGATCACAGACCCCTTTCACCTGTAATCTGTAGGGCCAGTATTCATGGGTTGCATTAAAGCGGCCCTGCCTGATGATGCGGATAGTGGAGATCTTCACATCTTCGGCATATCCATTATGCACATCTCTCAACCAGCTTAGCGGAACACCTCTATCCACACTCTTCTGCACCAGTCGTTTGAGCTCGAAAAACTCCGGTGCGATGTATGATCTGGCCCTGTCGGCCATGGCTCCGGCATGACGGAAGCCGGGTACAAAACGGTCTGCCTGATCAAAAGCAATGGCTGCCTGATCAAACTCCTGACGATCCATCAAGCGCTCGCCCTTTCTATAGTACCGTCGCGCATCCTCGCGGTTGGCAAGATCGGTATAGCGGGCTGAGAGCAGACCGGCATCGCGGAAATCGGGGACAAAACCGAGTGCGGTGGTAAAAGCTGCAGCCGCATCCCTGTAGTGGTGCGCCTCTGCCAGCCGTTCACCCTGCAAATAGTTGGCAAGCGCATCTTCCTGGTCAGCGATTGCCTTGTATTTCATGGCCAACTGATGTGCATCCTTAAAACCGCGAATAAAGGCATCGGCTCTGGCAAAGGCAGTGGCGGCAGCGCGGTGCTCATGGGCACCTACCGCCTGCACCCCTTTAACATACTCGATTCTCGCATCGGCCAGATCGGCAAGGTGTTTTGTTTCTGCTGCCAGCTTGATGGCATCTCTGTAACCGGCTACAAAGGAGAGTGCCCGGTTAAACTCGCCAGCTGCCTGACGATAATCTTTCGCCGCCTGATAGCGCTTGCCGCTACCATAATGGCCTGCAGCAGCCTGCTCATAAGCCTCATCGTGCAGGGCCGCCACATCATGTTGCCTGATCGCCAGCAGCTGGTTCATCGCGGCTCGTTTGGCCTTGGTCACCTGCACTCTCGGCGCATAGATCCGCATCGCATCCTGAATGCTCTGCACGGTACGATTCATGGCGATAATGCGATCATAACCATAAGCAGCCCGGTCCCAGTTGGCTTCAGCCTTGGAATGGTCAATCTCTGTCAGTTTCTGTGTAAACGCATTTTCAGCAATGGAGGGAAACAGAGCGATGGTTTTATGGTTACCAATCTCAGCATTAAGCGATTGTGAGGCCTGATCAAAAGCCGAGGCATAATCTCCCTTCTGCATACTCTGCTCGGCCAGTTTCTGATTTTTCTCTGATACCGACGCACAGCTGGCGAGTAGCACCAGCGCCGCAAATATCACAACAACCTGTTTCATCAACCGCATCTGACCACCTCCAACCACGATATCGCAGACAATACATCAGAGGTTGATGAGCAACAGTTCATTTTTTCACCCCCTGAAGCGTTAGCAATCCACCATTGGTAATATGCTGCAGTGAATCAATTTGCCACACAGGTGTGTCACTTTGTTGCAATCAGCCCATTGAACCCCAAGCTTTGCCCCCATGAACACGTACTGCGCACATAAGAAGATTGCACCGATCGGTTGGCTAGTGGCCCGCCGATTCGACTTCCTGTGCCCGGACAGTTCTGATTAACTAAAAGAGAGTTACTGCTGCTGAACGGCCACGGGTTTTGCTGAACCCGTGGCCGTTTTTTTTGTGCCAGCAAGCAGCGCTTGTCCCGCTGCGCGATAGCAATGACTTCGAGTCCTTGAACCTACTAATAAATAAAATGAGGAGAGTAAAATGAGTGTGCCATCGGCGTATTTAGGCGTCATTATCATCTGGAGTACCACCCCGCTTGCCATACTGTGGAGCAGCGAAGAGGTCGGTTTTGTGTTTGGTGTAACCAGCCGAATGCTTATCGGTGCCGTGCTGGCACTGATTGTAGCCGCACTTCTGGGTTCCGGACTGAAATGGCATCGCCGCGCCAAACTCGCCTACACTGCTGCTGCCATCGGCATCTATGGCGGCATGATCAGCGCCTACTGGGCTGTACAGTTCATCCCGACCGGCTGGATCTCGGTAATCTTTGGGCTCTCTCCGCCCTTCACTGCCCTGATGGCGCAGTTGTGGCTGGAGGGTGAGAAGCTTACCCGCTCCAGGCTGTTGGGCATGCTGATCGGTTTGCTGGGTCTGGCGATCATCTTCGGCTCCAGTTTCAGTCTCAATAATCAGGCGGCACTCGGTGTACTCGGCATGCTGGTCTCGGTGAGCATTCACTGCGCCAGTGCGGTATGGATCAAACGTATCGATGCAAACGTACCTGCTATCGTCATGACCAGTGGTGGGTTGCTGTTTGCCGCACCGCTGTTTTTGCTGACATGGATCCTATCGGGCGCTCATCTGCCCGATGAACTATCCATGAGAACCATGGGGGCCATCGGTTATCTTGCCCTGCTCGGTTCAGTATTGGGGTTTGCGCTCTACTACTATGTACTGAGCAAGGTGGAAGCAACAAAAGTGGCACTACTGACGCTGATCACGCCACTATGCGCCCTGGGTTTGGGGCATTTGTTTAATAATGAGCCATTAACCCTGAACATCATCGCGGGAACAGTTCTGATTCTCTCTGGTCTTGCTGTCTTTGAATTCAGCAATCAGGCCGGACGCATTAGGGCACGGTTTCTGCGCTACTAAATCAAATCAGGGCCCTGCCAGTGCAGGACCCTGATTTCACTTCACACATCAAGACGCTGCTATCATCTCGCCTACGGCAACGGTTAAAGCAGAGATCTGGAATGGCTTATTCATCACACGGCTCTGTTTAAAATCCTCAGCCAGCATATCCCTCTGTTCAGGCCCACCTTCATAACCGGTGATATAGATAACCGGCATTTTCTGATCTATCACCCTAACCGCCTTGATGAAGTCGATACCGCCCATTTTAGGCATAACAATATCGGTAATGATCAGTGAAATATCCTGAACTCTGGATTTAAACAACTGCAGTGCCTCTTCGCCATCACCCGCCTCAATCACCCGATAACCATTGCTCTCCAACACCTCACACATGGTATGGCGCAGAGATGCCTCATCATCAACTAAAAGGAGAAGCTCGCCTGCTACTGTCGAGGCTGGCGCCTCCTCTTCAATCGCAATGTCATCGGCTTCTCTTCCACTTAATGGCAGATAGATATAGAAGGTAGTGCTCCACCCCTCTTCACGCCCCACCTCAATAACACCGCCATGCCCATTGACTGCACCATAGACCATAGCAAGCCCTAATCCCGTACCTTCGCCAACCCCCTTGGTCGTAAAAAAGGGCTCAAATATTTTAGATGCCTGCTCCGGCTTGATGCCTGACCCATTATCTGAAACGCTGATTCTGGCAAAGTAATCGCCCTGCATATCTGGATGCCGCTTACGAAAGCCATCATCAGCCTGAAAGCGACTGAGTACACATCGGGTCTTAGGATTTTCAACGCCAACCACAGCATCACAGGCATTATTCACCAGGTTCATCATCACCTGCTGAAACTGTGTTGAGTTCCCATAGACAAACAGATCATCATCGCAGAAGTCTGTGTCATGCACGATGTTTTCAGGAATAATGGATTTTGCCAGTCGGTATCCATCCCTCATAAATTCATTGAGGGAGAACACCCGCTTCTCAAGCAGATCTTTTCTGGCAAAAGCCAACAGCTGCTTAATCATTTCTGTCCCTTGATCAGCAAGGCTATCGACACTTTTTAGTCGCTGCGCACTCTTTTCCAGATCTTTCAGTTCTCGACTTGCCAGATAGGTGTGTCCTTTAACTGCCGCCAGAATATTATTAAAATCATGGGCGATACCGCCTACGAGCGTACCTAGTGCCTCCATCTTCTGAGACTGTAGAAGCTGCTCCTCCAGCTCCTGGCGCTCCGTCATATCCTGCTGAACACTGACATAGGCAACGATCTCACTCTGATCGTTGAGAATAGGTGTTACCGACATCACCACTGGATAAAAACTGCCATCCTTTCGGCGATCTATCAGCGTACCACGCCAGGTCTGACCCGATATAATCGTTTGCCACAACTGCGCATAGACTGATGCATCCTGAGCAGAGCTTTTCAGTGTCGAAGGCTTTTCGCCTATCAGCTCCTGCGCAGAATAACCCGATACCCGCTCTAAAGCCGGGTTCACATATTCGATAATACCATGCCGGTCAGTCAGCATGATCAGCTCATCAGCATGTTCAACAGCCTGCGATAGTTTCTCCAGCAGCCTCTGGGAATGAACCTGGCTGGTGACATTGATAATGGTGGCCATATAGGCGTGACGACCCAGTGACACGTCGAAATGGCCCTGGTCATTCCAATGGATCTCCACCTTGGATTTTTTTCCTGCTTTCGAGCTAAAAGAGCCCGGTACAGCCTGTGTTGATGCGCCACTCTCTACCAGTTGTGCGAATGACGCCTGCAGTGAACTTCGACAAAGATCACTGGAACAGAACTCCCACAGATGAGAGCCCATTAACTCATCTTTACTGCACCCGAGAATGTCGCATATCTTTTGATTGGCAAACAACAGCTGACCCGAACTGTCACACTGAACAACGCCATAGGGCATCGCATCAAGAATGGAACGGCTCTGCATCAGACTCGCCTGAACACGGTCTTTGGCCAGACCGATAAGGAAGCCAGCCACACCACCAACCAGCATAGGCACCAGAAACCTGAAGATCTCATCCTCATGACCAGTGCCATGCAGAGCAATCCGGCCAAACAATGGCACTATGATCATGCCCACAAGGGCGTATTTTATTCGTTTCTGCATCCAGCAATTCCCCGGGATGCTATTCCTTAACAACCCCGTATAACTTCACATAAACATATTCTAAATTGATATCATATTGGCACATTACATCGAACCACCATACAGACAACCGTCACCAGCCGCGGCATATTGTCGCAGACCTCACTCGATTACAGCATCAAAGCTTACTGTGCGCGCCTGCCAATCAACTGACGATAGGCCAGAATAAATAGCACAATCCAGATGGTAGAACGCAGGGTCATGGCTGCAACAGTGCGCATCTCATAGGCGCCATCAGCAAAGATATGCAGTCCAAAAGCGGCAAAAACCAACAGCGTGGCAACTGCAATCACCAGAGCGATACCCGCAGCCCATGGCTTGCGCAGGGCGAGACCGACACCGGCAATCAGATAGACAAATCCGGCAGTGAAGTTAAACCAGAGCACAAAGGGCACATAGTTGCCTGCTGCAACTCTGTAGCTCTCATCACCGAACAGCACCTGCCCGCCTGATTTGATGGTTAAGATGCCAAAGATGATAGCTACGGCAGCAGCAAGCCAGGTGGTTACATTACTTATGGTTGATTGTTTGTTATGCATTGTATGGCTTCAGCTTTCGCAGCTGCCGCAGGCACCACCGGGTTTAACACCCAGCTTGATGAGGATCTTCTCCATCAGGCACCAGCGGGTAAAACCGGACTGGAACAGGTTGGCACCCACAAACAGGGTAAACCAGAGCCAGGTCGGCTCGTTGAGTACTGAACCATTATAGATTGAGCTCAGGGTCACTGAAAGCATGATAAAAAATCCTGCAATAATTCGGATAACGCGTTCTGTCGTCATAATATTCTCCTCTTTCTTACTTATTGATTGCTACTTCAGGCAGCTGGAAGCTGGCGTGACAGGCAATACAGTTATTCATCGTTTCAGCCAGTTTTCTCTGAATGGCTTTGCTCGGCTCACCCGCTTTGGCCATATCAGCGATTTCATCAAAGGCGTAGTGGGTTCCGAAACCGAGTTTCTTAAACTCAAGTGGCAGTTTGGCGCGAAGCCTGAAATCAACGGTGGCAATGGCAGCACTACCGATGGGGCGTGCCGCAGCTTCTACGGCTGCCAGATCATCATTGGCCAGCGCCTCGACAACAGCCTGTGTTGTCTCAAGCAGCAGCCTCATCTCATCGAGCACAGCAAGTCGCTCAGCCGGCTCAAGAATAACAGCCGTGCGACCATCCTCAGCCTTCTCTGTGCTGCCAAGCACAATCACTTTGAATGCGCCCACAGCCAATATCGTTACCAACAGTCCAATCGCGATCCAGTGAGGTGTGGTTTTTTTCATGTTATTTTCTCCGTTGTTTTTCAATCTATCTGATCGCAATCAATCGTTCTGAAATCTTCTTCAGTGTTTTGATAGTGATCGCTTTCTCTTCATCAGGAATATCACTGAGCACCTCCTGCTGGAAATCACGCACCAGAGGTATCATCACCGCCAGCGCCTGATGCCCCGTTTCTGTCAAACCAACGCGAAAACAGCGCCGATCGTCCGGGCACGGGTTGCGCTCCACCAACCCCTTCTTTACCAGCCCGTCGATGCGGCGGGTGATGGTGGTTTTATCACGCATCAACAGCTGTGTGATCTCCACCTGAGTCATCGGCCCCTGCTTCATCAGACGAAAAAGAATGCCGAAATCCTGTGCCGATAACGGGTAGCCGTTGGCTGCAAAGCGGCGGGCAATCTCTTCGGTCATCAGAAATGCCGTACGATTCACATTCAGACCAATGGCCTGCTCCAGCTGAAAATCCAGTATTGATTCACTCATACTTCTCTCCTGTGGGCCGAACCTTATGCACCTTAGTTGTATTATGCAACTATTGTGCTATGCATCTTGTTGATTGCGCTATCGCTATGCATCGTTAAGCGATCCATTCAGAGTGGCGCCATGCTCAGCTACCAACATAGTTACCACGCCGGCAATCACGCCGATGTATTGAAACATATCATTCTTGGCGATGTTCTTGCCGGCATGTTCAATAAAGAGAAACCACTGTTTATGCTCGATGCTTTTGCCAGTCGTGGCATCTATGCACTGGATTCAGAACAGGCGCTGAAGAATCGAGAGTTCGACAGTGGCATTGGCAAACTCTGGGAGCTACGCAACTACGGTAATCCGCAGGGTGTAGCGCGCTGGTTCAAGCTGATCGCCACAGAAAACCCTGAAGGTGGCTTTAACCGCTTCCCCGGCTCCACCGCGCTGCTGCATAACATGGCTCGCGAACTGGATAGATTAACCGCCTGCGATCTGCATCCACAGGAGTTTGATAAACTGCGTGAGTCTTTTCAGGCCAACCGAAGGTTCAGCCTGCTTAAACGTGATGCCTTTGAAGCACTGAAAGCACTACTGCCGCCGAAAGAGAAACGCGGCCTGATCTTTCTCGACCCCTCCTATGAGATCAAAGAGGAGTATCGGGCTATTGCCAAAGCCGTTACTCAGGCGCACCGCCGATTTGCTACCGGCGTTTATGTGATCTGGTATCCGCTACTGCCAGCCGAGAGACACCTCGATCTGTTCAGAGAGCTGAAAGCTTCAGGTATCAGAAAAATCCTGCGCGTGGAGCTTGATTGCGGCGACTGTTTCCCTGAGATGCAGATGAGTGGTTCAGGCATGCTGATTGTTAATCCGCCCTGGCATGCCGAGCAGGCGATGAAGGACTCACTTAACTGGGTCTGTGATCACCTGACCGATGGCAAAGGCAAAAAATATTTCGGCTGGCTCGTCCCGGAATAATAGACAACTATCGAAGAATCAGGTGACACGCTGCGACCTCTACAGTGAAATATTATATCTGTTGCCGGGAACAGTTCTGTAAACGATAATCCAATGCCCTAATTTATGGGGACAGGTCGCCAGACGATGGTTCAGACGCTTCCCGCCGGTAACGGCTCATTCAGCAAATTCGACCGCATCATAGCCGACCTCACAGATACCGGGTTTTCAATCTGCGACAATTTCATCTCCCCGCTGCTGGTCAGCAACATGGCCCTTGAAGCAAGAACGCTCCACAAGAGAGGTGCATTCCGCCATGCGCGTGTCGGTAAAGGGGCATCGATGCAGCTTCGGCCCGAGATTCGCAATGACCGCGTCCTCTGGCTGGACCCGGAAAACCCTACCGCCGTCCAGCGCCCCTATTTCCTCGATCTGGAAACCCTGCGCAAAGAGATCAATCGCAACCTCTACCTCGGCCTGTTCGAGCTCGAAGGCCACCTTGCCCTCTATCCACCCGGCGCTTCCTACGCCATACATCTGGACCGTTTCATCGGTTCAATGGAGCGGGTGGTGACGTGCATCCTTTATCTCAATAATAGCTGGCAGAATGAAGACGGTGGTGAACTGAAGGTATATGAGGGCAACGAACCATCGACACTGCCGCTGCCTCTACAGGTACTACCGCATGGCGGACGACTGGTCTGCTTTATCAGCGAACTGTTTCCGCACGAGGTATTACCTGCCAGACGCGACCGCCTGAGTCTGACCGGCTGGTTCCGAATCCGCAGTTAAGCGTTTACCGATAGAGACAGAGGTAAGCGGTTTGGCCGATAGAACGAACGCCGAAGCTTACACCCTTCTCAACAGTGAACTGATCTCCCGCACAGTAGGATACCCAGACTTCGGTACCCGGAAGTTTAACATCAAGCTGACCGGAGGTGACCGACATAATCTCTTTGGATGAGGTGCCGAATTCGTATTCACCCTCAGCCATTACACCGATCGTTGCAGGCCCTTCTGCTGTTTCAAATGCGATGGACTTCACATTACCATCGAAGTATTCATTGGTTCTAAACATAAGATTTCCTTTTAAATGTAATGAGTAATCAAGCGATATCGCTTCCTGCCAGCAGCAGCATCTCACGCACCGCTTTGGCCGCCAGCACCGATGAGCAGCCGGAGGAATCCAGCTGTGGTGCAAGTTCAACAGCATCGAGTCCAACAATATCAACCGCATGCATCACTTTGATAAAGCGGTTGAAGGTCCACCAGTCGATACCACCGGGTTCCGGGGTACCGGTGCCGGAGAAACAGGCCGGATCAAAAACATCCAGATCAACGGTCAGGTAAACAGGCCTCTCACCGATCCACTCAATCAGCTCATCGAGATCATCAGCCAGGAATGTGGTGAGGGTGCCAAAACTCTTCATCAACTCATATTCACATTTTGTTCCCGAGCGGATTCCAAGCTGGCGAATATTTTCATCACCGATCAATTCGGAAACACGACGCATCACACAGGCGTGGGAGAGCTCAATACCGAGATAATCTTCACGCTGATCAGCATGGGCATCCAGTTGTACGACCACCAGATCAGGATACTTCTCATAAACCATCTCGACCGCAGGCAGTGTCACCAGATGTTCACCACCCAGTAGAAAGGGAATGACATCATCATTCAGACACTCATCAACCGTTTCGCGGATAATGGCCAGCACCGCTTTGGTGTCACCCATCGGCAGTTCAAGATCGCCGCCATCAGCGTAGTGAATCGATTCCAGATCACCATCGAGATAGGGGGAGTAGGTCTCCACTCCATCAGAGGCATCGCGAATGGCAGCCGGGCCAAACCTTGCGCCGGGGCGAAATGAGACGGTACCGTCAAACGGTGCACCGATAATGCGGATGTCGTGGGGCTCTTTCAGATCCCGATCAGTAAAATCAAACATGGCGCGATGATAATCGTATAAATCGCTCTCGCATAGATGCAGACTAGTCGAAGCTCGATTCCGGGATTAGCCTGCTCTGCCGCCAGTAAGGCGGCAAAGCCGCCGTAAAGGCGAAAATTTTTGATGAAGGTCTCTATCATGAAAAAAGTCCTGATTATCGGCGCAGGTGGCGTCGGACGTGTAGTAGCACACAAATGCGCTCAGAATGAGGATGTCTTCTCCGACATCTGGCTGGCCAGCCGCACCCAATCCAAGTGCGATCAGATCGCCCTGGAGATTCGCGAGAAGACCGGCCGTAGCATTCAGACCGCAGCAGTAGATGCCGATAACGTGCCTGAGCTGGTTGCGCTGATCAAACAGGTTCGCCCGTTTATGATTATCAATGTGGCACTGCCCTATCAGGATCTGACCATTATGGATGCCTGTCTGGAGACCGGCGTTCACTATCTCGATACCGCCAACTATGAGCCGCTGGATGAGGCGAAGTTCGAGTACAGCTGGCAGTGGGCCTACCGCGAGCGTTTTGAAAAAGCGGGACTGATGGCGCTGCTCGGCTCCGGCTTTGATCCGGGTGTCACCAATGTCTTCTCCGCCTATATGCAGAAGCACCATTTCGATACAATGGATTATGTCGATATCCTCGACTGTAACGGTGGCGATCACGGTTACGCCTTTGCCACCAACTTCAATCCTGAGATCAATATCCGCGAAGTGACCAGCAACGGCCGCTATTTTGAGAATGGCGAGTGGATTGAGACCACACCGATGCAGTACAGGAAGCAGTTTGATTTTGATCAGGTGGGCCCGAAGAACATGTATCTGCTCTACCATGAGGAGATGGAGTCTCTGGCGGTCAATCTTAAGGGTGTCAAACGCATGCGTTTCTGGATGACCTTCGGTGATGCTTATCTCAAGCATCTGGAGGTGTTCCGCAACATCGGTCTGGATTCGATTGAACCGATTATGTTTGAAGGACGCGAGATTGTGCCGATCCAGTTCCTCAAAGCGCTGCTGCCTGATCCGGCATCCTTAGGCCCGCGCACGGTTGGTAAAACCAATATCGGTGTCATCGTGAAAGGATTTAAAGATGGCAAACCTGTATCGCGTTACATCTACAACATCTGTGATCATCAGACGTGTTATAAAGAGACCAACGCTCAGGGTGTCTCCTACACAACCGGTGTACCTGCCATGATCGGTGCGATGATGATGATTCAGGGCAACTGGATGAAGGCCGGTGTCTACAACATGGAGGAGTTTGATCCCGATCCATTCATGGCTGCTCTCAACGAGCATGGCCTGCCGTGGACCGATATCGAAACCGACATCGATGTCGACGCTTTACCTGAATAATGAATCACCACAGAGAGCATCAGGTGAATTTCGCCTGCGAAAGAGAATACCCCCTGGGGGACGAAGGACACGAAGATAAATGGCTATTTTCGGCTCTCATCTGCGCTCCTGCGTTTTCGCTATGAATCAGAGAATGAGCCAGGACAACATTGGAAATCTCCCCTTCGTGCTCTTCGTGTCCTCTGTGGTAAAAGGTTGTAACCATGAGTTTTGATATCGCACAAATCCCCTCCCCCTGTTACGTGCTGGAGGAGGAGAAGCTGATCGCCAACCTCGAGATCATTAAGCGGGTACAGGCGGAGTCCGGTGCCAGGGTAATTCTGGCGCTGAAAGGTTTCTCCATGTGGTCGACCTTTGATCTGGTAAAACAGTATCTGCCCGGCTGCACGGCCAGCTCCCTCTATGAGTTGAAGCTGGCCGATGAGAAGTTCGGGCGTGAAAACCATATCTACTCTGCTGCCTATCGCGAAGATGAGTTTGCCGAGATCTGCCAGCTTGCCGGTCATATCGTCTTCAATTCGGTTAATCAGTGGAACCGGTTCAGCAAGCAGGCCATTGAATCCGGTGTATCATGTGGCATCCGTGTGAATCCGGGTATCGCCGAGGTAGAGACTGATCTCTATAACCCCTGCTTTTCAGGCTCCCGCCTTGGCGTGCGCCCTGAGCATCTGAAGGGGGCATCACTCTCCGGCATTGAGGGAATGCATGCGCATGCGTTGTGCGAAAACATGGCCGACTCCTCGATTGCCCTGATCGATGCCTTTGAAGAGAAGTTTGCCGATTACATCCCGTGGCTGAAATGGGTCAATTTCGGCGGCGGTCATCTGATGACCCACGCCGACTACGATGTGGATAAGCTGATTGAGCGCATCAAAACCTTCAAAGCCAAATGGAACAAGCAGGTCTATCTCGAACCCGGAGGTGCCATCGCCTGGCGCACCGGCCCGCTGATCACATCAGTACTCGATATTGTGCCCACCGATGGTCTGGATGTGGTGATTCTCGATATCTCCGCCACAGCACACATGCCCGATGTGCTGGAGATGCCCTATCGCCCCACCATCACCGATGCCGGAGCAGCAGGAGAGAAACCCCACACCTATCGTCTGGGCGGCACCTCCTGCCTTGCCGGTGATGTGATTGGTGACTACGCATTTGATGAGCCACTTGAGATTGGCAGCCGTCTGATCTTTGAGGATATGATCCACTACACGATGGTGAAAACGACCATGTTTAACGGTGTCCGCCATCCCGATATCGGCATCTGGCACAGTGATGACACCTTCGAGCTGGTACGCCGTTTTACCTATGAAGATTTCCGCGACCGCCTCTCCTGATCAGGGCCTTCTGTCGGGGTCTCGTCGGTTATCAAACACAGCATGCACGACAAGCGCTTGCTGCTCGATGCTATAAAATATTGAAAAAGGGAATCGTCTGATCACGCGTCCGCGAATATCGCCATAGAGAATGCGAAATTTCGCCGGGTTCTCTAATATGGAATGGATGCTGTTTTCAACGCAATCCAAGAACTCAAATCCAAGTCCACGCCTTTGTCTTTCGTACCAGATAAACGCCAGTTCCAGATCTCGTCTGGCTCTACTGGTATAGCGCAGTTTCACTTGTAGCTGGCTCTTAGTTCCTCATGAACTGATTGCCAATCGTGCAGCTCCTGCTCACCGTCCTTGAATGACTGATAACGTTTGTCTAGTTCCTGCTTCTGCCACTCCGGCATCGGAAGTTCATCATTACCCTTGGCAATCGAGTCCCAGATATCTTCCACAAGGAGCAACTTATCCGACAACGCCAAAGCACTAATCTCGTCTCGAATCTCTTCAGCCCGCATAAACACACCTCGTTACTGAAGCAGTATAGGCTGATAGGGATGAGATAAACAACAGTTACTGATTTTGAAACGGTTAAGCAGGCCGCCGCATATAGATGGTGAAATCATCAGTCAGGTAATCACTGCGCAGCTGACAATCAGGTGTAATCGTTGTGCAGAACTCCATGATCTCGTCCGGCTCAAAAGCAATCAGTTAACCAACCAGTGAGGCATCAAACCCTTGGCTATCGAGCATATTAAACGCCACTCCGCTGCGGCATAGCTTAGGAGACCGCCATAACCACCCATAGGATTAGCGCTTATGTTTATCGGCATCCACCTTGCTATAATGCTTGGGTGATTTTAAATCCGGGTAAAAACCTACAAATACCGACCTTGATTCAGCGCTCTCTGAGGGTGCGCATCGCGCTCATTCTGCTTACCGCATTCTCAATCGGAGCAGCAGCTCTGATTCTCCTTATTGATGGCCGGGATCAAACGCTCACCATACTCTTCATTCTTCTGCTTATGATGCTCTGCGTCTGGCTCTCTCTGCATCGGCTGGTGATCAGCCCTATCCTTCGTTTACAAAAACTGGCACGCAAAATTGGCAGTGATGAAGACCGCAGTGAGGTGGAGTTCTCTCCACGTCGCGATGAGATTGGCAGCATTGGCACCACCCTTCTGGCCACTGAAAAAGAGAGTGAGCGACAGCGTCAGGAGCTCCTTGCGCTGGCCAACAGAATGGATAAAGAGCGCAGGCATGACCCGCTCACCAAACTTCACAACCGTCGCCACCTCTATCTGGAAGGCCCAAAACAGTTCTCCATGGCTCACCGCTTAAACTATGCCATCTCGGTGATGATGATTGATCTGGATCATTTTAAGCAGGTAAACGACAGCTACGGCCATGCTGCAGGTGACACCGTACTGATCGAGGTTGCTGCGACCCTTTTAAAACATTGCCGCACCTATGACATCCTTATCCGCTTCGGCGGTGAAGAGTTCACACTGGTGCTGGTGAACTGTGACCATGCACAGTCACTACAGGCCGCTGAGCGCATACGCCAAGATATTGCCTCCCTTAAAATCTCCCATGAACAGCACACCTCAATTCCCATCACCAGCAGTATTGGCGTATGCAGCGCTAAAGGCATGGATATGGAGAGGATGATTATCATTGCTGATGAGTGTGTGTATAAGGCTAAGGAGTCCGGCCGCAACTGTGTTCGTCATGCCGAAATAGCTACACAACCGGATTAATTGAAATTTTAGACGCGGCGCATGTAGATGGTGAAATCATCGGTCAGGTAATCACTGCGTAGCTGACAGTCAGGTGTAATAGCTCTGCAGAACTCCATGATTTCGTCCGGTTCAAAAGCAATCAGTTGACCAACCAGCGAGGCATCAAGCCCCAGACTATCGAGCATATTAAACGCCACACCTCTACGACATAGCTTGAACATGCGCGTTATCACGCGCCTTGCATAATCACCGTTATCACCCAGATCCCAGTTCAATGTCCCTGAGAGAAAGACCCAGTCAAAGGATTGCGGCGGCCAGTCAAAATCAAAGATTTCACCCTGCAGCAGAATCAGTTCCGGATTCAGTTCAATGGCTCTGCCCAGAATATCGGGAGAGAGATCAATGCCGGTATACGCCACGGCGATATCACGCCCTTTTAGCCAGCTGTAGAGATCACCGAATCCACAACCGACATCGAGCAATGAATCCCCGCCAGAGACTCCAATCTCAGCCAGCACCTTAAAGCGGACTTTCTGCGTCCCGCGCGAACCCCAGTGAAGTGCTTCAGGGGAGTAACCAAACTCAGAGAAACTATGCTCATGCCGCTGAATCAGCCGCTTGCGCTGCACCCCATCCATGCCCTGCTCTGCTTCACTCTCCCCATAGGGCACAAATATCCGTCTCATGGCCACCACTCTATGCTGCGTTATGGGAGGAAGGTAGCCGCTTCATTTTACTTCACATCTCTCGTTAAAATGCAGATCATGCGGCCATGAAACAATACATACGATTGGCTACTCACAGCTCCCCCTTGGCACTAAAATATGCCAATAAGGTTGCTACGAACATCAAAGCGCTCAATCCGCATATTCAGGTAGAGATGGTCAGAGTCTCAACCAAGGCGGACTCCTACTACTATGAATCACCAGCAGAGATCGGCGGCAAATGCCTCTATCTAAGCGAAGTTATTCAAGCGGTTCACGATGGCCACGCTGATATCGCCTCGCATGTCATTGAGGAGACCCCTCGCAGCAAACCCGACTGGCCCAGAGGCTGGCTCAGCGTCAAATGTAAAGAAGATGAAGGTGAAACCATTCACGTCTTCGCCGGGCCAAAACAGATCCCCGAAAGGTTCTGGAAAAGCAATATCTGATTCAAGTCAGGCATCCCCATTGTTGAAGCAAACACCTCAGACAGCCATAGTTCAGCACCATTCCGATCCGAGGTAATTTGATGAAACGAATTCCAGCAAAATCGACAAGTGCGACAAAAGGGCATGAACTAGTTTCATCACTGCAGAGCCGATTTGTGGCCGGGCTTGAGAAACTGGCAGGCAAACTTGGCAGTGCGCAGCGCTTCTCACCTGTGGAGTGGTTCCGTGATGAGGGCGTGCATGGCGGTGGTATCCGCTATGAGACGGCCGATGGTGATCTTTTCGGTCGCGGATCGGTGAATGTGTCGCAGGTGCACTACGATGACAACCCGGAGAAGAAGCTGGGTTCGGCCTCTGCGATCTCCACCATCATCCATCCGGTTCATCCGCTGGCGCCATCGGTGCATATCCATATCAGCTGGACCGAGATGAAGGATGGCAGCGGCTACTGGCGCATGATGGCCGATCTGAATCCATCCAATAACAATGAGGCAGACAAGGCCACCTTCCTGAGCGCCCTGCAACAGGCGGCTCCGGCACAGTTTGAAGAGGCAGAGCAGCAGGGGGATCGCTACTTCTATATCCCGGCCCTGAACCGTCATCGCGGCATCGCCCACTTCTATCTGGAGAACTACGCTACCGACAATGCCGAAGCTGATTACCAGCTGGCCAAAGGCGTGGGTGAAGCGGCCATCGACACCTATCTCGATATTCTCGGCAACACATTAAAGAGCGGAACTGTAGCAACAGATGCCGAGCAAGCGGCACAGCTCGCCTACCACACCCTCTACCTCTTCCAGGTACTGACGCTCGATCGCGGCACCACCACCGGACTGCTGGTACACGACCAGAATGATGTCGGCATCATGGGATCGATCCCTGCTTATGTGGATCGTGACCTGCTCAGATCATGGATTGATCGCATGCAACCACCTCAGCATCAACTGCTTAATGCGCTGGTTGCAGCTCTGCCCGATAGCACTCCGGCACTGGTGGATACCGAAGTTAAACGCAGGCTCGCTGCTGTGGTACGCAACCACTATCGCGCCCATCCTGAAGCGATCGAGATGCAGGCATCGGGCAACACCGTTCCACCCACAGTAAAAAATCACGCGTAATCGTTCACTGCATAGCCTCTGGCATCGACTGCAAAAAAGGCAGATGATATCGCCGTAATGAACAGGCAAAAGGAGCGACACATGCAACTGGCAATGGTGGGAATGGGCCGCATGGGCGGCAATATGGCAACACGACTGGCACTGGCCGGTCATCGTGTGACTGCATTCGATATTGATTTTAACACAGCAGAGGCCGTGGCAGCAGGCCACCATGAGATCACGCCGGTAGCCGACTTTGCAACACTGATCTCTACCCTGCCTGCGCCGCGCAGTATTTGGCTGATGGTGCCGCATCAGGTTGTTGATACAACGATCACAGCGCTTCTCGATGCCGGACTTGAGTCAGGCGACCTGATTATCGATGGCGGCAACTCTAACTACAAAGAGGGGCAACAGCGGGCAGCCATGCTTGAGGAGCGCGGCATCAGCTTTGCCGACTGCGGCACCTCCGGTGGCATCTGGGGGCTGAAGAACGGTTATAGCCTGATGATCGGCGGCAGTGATGCGGCCATCACACGCATAACACCGGCATTGACTGCACTGGCCGCCAACAGTGGTAAAGGCTGGGCGCATGTCGGCCCTGCCGGAGCCGGTCACTTCGTCAAGATGGTCCACAACGGTATCGAGTACGGCATGATGCAGGCCTTCGCTGAGGGTTTCGAGCTGATGCAGGCAAAAGAAGAGTTTGATCTTGATATGCAGCAGATCGCCCAGGTCTGGCAGAAGGGCTCGGTGGTGAGTTCATGGCTGCTTGATCTAACTGCCGATGCGCTGCAGCAGGATGGTGATCTCAGCAGCCTCTCCGACTGGATGGATGACTCCGGCGAAGGGCGCTGGACGGTTAATGAGTCGATCGATCTCGGCATTCCGACACCGGTGCTGACACTGGCGCTGCAGATGCGCTTTCGCAGCCGGCAGGAGAACGCTTTTGCAGGAAAAGTTGTAAATGCCATGCGCGCCGGTTTCGGTGGCCACCCTATCAAACCGGTAGAGAAACCATGAACAGCGCTTCAGTTCCACAACCTGAACCCTGCAACATTGTCATCTTCGGTGCCTCCGGGGATCTGACCAAACGCAAACTGCTGCCTGCACTGGCACGCATGCACCACTGGAATCTGATCGCCCCGAACTCACGCATCACAGGCATTGTACGCAATCATGAGTGGAGTATTGATCACTGGCGCAGCTATGTGCATGACGCACTGCAACAGTTCAGACCCGACTGCCTGAGTGATGCATCTGCATGGCAATCGATCAGCGATATGCTGGCACTGACTGTCGGTGATCTCTCCGATGCGGCGACCTATGAACGGCTGCGCGAAACTTTGATTAGTGCCGATGGCAAAACCAATGTCCTCTTCTACCTCGCCATTCCTCCTGAATGGTATGAGCGCGTTGCCTCCAACCTCAATGCCGCAGGGCTGCTGGATGAGAGCAACGGCTTCCGCCGCATCGTCATCGAGAAACCTTTCGGCAGCGATCTTGCCTCGGCTCAGGAGCTAAACCGCACCCTGCGCGAACATATGAAAGAGCGGCAGATCTACCGTATCGACCACTACCTCGGCAAAGAGGGGGTACAAAATCTGATGGTGTTCCGCTTTGCCAACACCGTCTTTGAACCGCTCTGGAACCGCAACTATATCGATCATGTGCAGATCTCCGTATCCGAGAGTCTGGGGGTGGAGTATCGGGCTGGATATTATGAAAAGGCTGGTGCGCTGATTGATATGATTCAGAGCCACCTGATTCAGGTGATGACACTGGTGGCTATGGAGTCGCCGGTCTCGCTCGATGGTGATGCTGTGCGTGATGAGAAGGTGAAGGTGCTCAAGGCGGTGCGCCCGATTCCGGCTGAGCGGGTCAGTGAATTTGCCGTTCGCGCCCAGTACGCTGGCGGTACCGTTGAAGGTAAACGTATCCCGGCCTACCGCGATGAACCCGGTGTCGATCCCGACTCCACGATTGAGACCTTTGCCGCCATCAAGCTCTATATCGATAACTGGCGCTGGCAGGATGTGCCGTTTTTGCTGCGCACCGGCAAGCGGCTGCCCAACCGCGTCTCTGAGATCGCCATCCGTTTTAAACGGCCACCGATGAATCTCTTCTCACAGAGTAGCAGACAGCTGCCGCAGAATGAGCTGATCTTCCGCCTGCATCCCGATGAGGGGATGGTCTATCTACTCAATGCCAAGCTGCCCGGGCTGAATGACCAGCTGCGTGAACTGGCGCTGGATGCCCCCTACGCCGTGGCCGGTGCCGACTCGCCCGAAGCCTATGAGACACTGCTGCACGATGCCCTGCTCGGCCAGAATGCGCTCTTCTCCCGCGCCGATGAGGTTGAGGAGTCCTGGCGCATCGTCACCCCGGTGATGGATGTCTGGAAGCAGAAACAGAGCATCCGCTTCTATGAGGCGGGCAGCTGGGATATCCCTGAAATCGAAACCATGATGCAGGGGTGTGTGGGCTGCTGGCGTGATCTCT